>DATHDV010000067.1:0-12103 GCA_035318845.1 Chitinophagaceae bacterium | reverse complement strand
TTTTACTGCGGAATTCAGTTAACAATCCTCCACCTTGCTTCACTATATCTTTTGCAAGACCCGCATGTTCGGCCGGGTATATCTGGTCCAGTCCATGTCCAAGCACAGCGATCGTCGGCAGATTATTTTTTATCGCGGCTTTATGTGCAATCGCATCCACGCCGAATGCAAGCCCGCTGATCACCGTTACATGTTGTGCTGTCAATTCTTTTACTAATTTCTCGGTGACCTGTTTGGCATAATCAGTATGACTCCTGGTGCCGATGACCGCAACGAGCTTTGAAGCATTCAGATCAGCTTCGCCTTTGTAATAAAGAAGAGTGGGAGAGTCGTAACAGTTCAATAATCGTTGCGGGTAATTTTTATCCGTAAGAAAAAGAGTTTTGATCTTATATTTTTCAATGAACTTAATTTCTTCTTCAGCAATATTGAAATTATTAAAAGCAGCAACGGAAGCAGCCCGGACAGGACCAATGCCTTCTATTTTTTCCAAGTAAGTTTTTTTAGCATGAAAGATCTCTTCTGCATTGCAATGCTGCAATAGAATTTTTGCCTGGACGGGACCGATGTTGGGAATAAGGGTCAGTGATAATTGGTAAAGCAGTTCAGAGTTCATCATTCCGGGTCTGGAGCCAATAATACCAAAAATACTTTGAAAACACATGTTGTTATCACCATCCAAACATGCAAAGTTTCGTCGGGACTTCTGACTAACGACTAACGACTATTGACTAATGACCTTCATCTCCGTTCTCCGGTTGATAGCCCTGCCTTCTTCTGTTTTATTATCGGCTGCCGGTTTTGTTTCTCCATAACCTTTGGCTGTGAGTCTTTGTGCTGCAATATTTTTATTGACCAGGTAACTGACAACCGCTTTTGCCCGGTTATTACTGAGTAAAAGGTTATCGGCGGGTTTGCCTACATTATCGGTGTGGCCGCTGATCTCAATTTTCAGCAAAGGGTTTTCATTCAGCAAGCGGACCAGGTCATCCAACTCGACCTGTGATTGAGGTTTTAATTCAAATTTGTTTACGTCGAAGAAAATATTTTTCAGTACAACACTTGCATTGGCTTCTATCGGTTGTAAGGGAATATCTTTTTCATAAGCGGAATCGGGCACCCGGCCCGTCATCAGGAAATTATCGGAGTAAAATAAATAACCTTTACGATTTACATTGAAAGCATAATCTTTTCCAACGGGTAATGTGATAAGATAATTACCTCTTTTATCCGTTTGAACTTTTATTACGACCTGTTTGCTGGCGAGGTCGGTAAGTTCCACTTCGGAAACTAAATTCTCCCTGGTTTTTTTGTCATACACTCTTCCTTTTACCCACAATGTTTTTCCTGCACGCACATTCTCAGGTAATTCAAATGTGTAAATGTCATGGCTGCCGTAGCTGTCGTTCCTGTCACTGGCATAATAAGCTGTTTTGCCATCAGCTGCAATGAACAATGTTCCTTCATCATCGATCGTGTTGATGGGATAACCAAGGTTCATGGGTTTGCTCCAATGACCGCCATATCCCTTTCGTGCATAAAAAAGATCATTGCCGCCATATCCGGGCCAGCCATTGGATGTGAAATATAAGGTCTGGTTATCGGCATGTATGAACGGACATTGATCATCGCCGGGTGTATTGATGGCGCCGCCCAAATTTTCCGGTTGGCTCCATCTTCCATTTGTTAGGTGGCTGACATAAATATCGCTGCCACCAAAGCCACCAAAGCGACGGCTTGCAAAATACAGGTCTCTTTTATCAGGAGACAAGCATGGTTGTGAATCCCATTGATCAGAATTGACTGTGCCACCAAGATTGCTGGCTTCACCCCAACCTTGTGCTGTTAAGTAAGATATATACAGGTCAAAATTTCCATAACTGTCGCCCCTGTTATTGGCGGTGAACACAAGCCACTGCCCGTCCTGCGAAATATTTTGTCCTGCTTCATTTTGCGGAGTATTAATATTTCCTTTCAATGGCTGTGCATGATCCCATCCATTGTTTGTTTTGCTACTGTAAAAAAAATCTTCATTGGTATGATTCAACCTCCGTGTAAAGACCAGTTCTTTCCCATCGATCGAAAGCGAAGGGAGATATTCCGGCTCAGCGGAATTCACAGCGCTTCCCAGGTTTTGCGGGGCGAATACATAATTTTTATCCGGATTATTTTTGGCATATTCAACCGCAAACTCATAAGACCGTTTTCTTTTTTGCAAAGACTCAAGACTGGTTGGATTCCTGGGTGGTTTTTTTGCCAGTAATTCATTAGCGGCCACCAATGCTTTTTCAAACTCTCCTGCCCCGGCCAATTGAATGGAATAAGCCGTTTTATAGTCCAGCGTATAATTTGAATCTATGGCAAAAGCTTTTTCATAATAAGCTATACTGCTTTTATAGCTTTTTAATTTTCCATAAACAGCAGCCAGGGACAGGTAAGCATCTATATAATTTTTATCTGCCGCGATCGCCTGTAATAATAGCCCGGCAGCATTGGTAAGGTTACCGTCATCAGCCCGTTCAATGGCCTGGTTATATAAAGCCACGGCCTTCTTGTTTATTTTCCCGGGATCGTATTGAGCGAATAAGCAATTGGCAAAAGACAAAAGGCAAATAAAAAGTCCTGATGTTTTTCCTGGGATTTTCATGGTTGGCGGGATCAGTTTTATGAAGAACGAAACTATTTAATTTTTATTCGTAAAAAGACCAATAAATTGTTAAGTGGGTTGCCTGTTGCTTATTGTCTATTGTTCACGGCACATTGATATACTTGTGTATTTGTAAACTTAACTCCCATTGCGGGTTAGCTTTAATGTAATTAATGATCAGCGGGGTCATTTCAGCTGCTTTATCCCATTCGGGTTGTAAATACAATTTGCAAACGGGAGAAACCATGGCTGCATATTTCTCAGCCCAGCTAAGATCTGATTGGTTGAAAACAACAATCTTCAGTTCATGGGCAAGCGGTAAGATTCCAGGCAATGGGGATTTAAATTTCTTTGGAGATACACAGATCCAATCCCAGGTGCCACTCAGCGGGTAAGCACCTGATGTTTCAATATGAGTTTTTAATCCCGCTTGTTGTAATTCTCTTGTCAGCTCATCAAGATCATGCATCAACGGTTCACCACCTGTGATAACAACTATCTCAGCCGGAGTTTTTCTGACTTCCGACTTCAGACTTCTGACATCGTACTTCGGATGTTTCTCCGCATCCCAACTATCTTTCACATCACACCATACACAACCCACATCACAACCACCGAGGCGGATAAAGTAAGCAGCCTTTCCCTGGTGATAGCCTTCACCCTGTAAGGTGTAGAAATGTTCCATGACCGGTAGGGGAGTATTCATAAGTTCCAAATCTCAAATAACAAGAACCAAATAAATTAAAAATAAAAAATAAAAATTCCAAACATGGACATTCCGTTTAAAATTTTTTTCATTGGATTTTATTTGTCATTTGTTTCTTGTCTTTTGAGATTTTATTTAGTTCTTCATCTGGCAAGACTTATATGTATTCTTCATCAATGCAGCGATCGTCATCGGCCCCACACCGCCGGGCACGGGAGTTATCCAGGAACATTTTGGAGCAACCGTTTCAAAAGCCACATCACCCCTTAATTTATAACCACTCTTCCTGGTTGCGTCTTCCATTCTTGTAATACCGACATCAATGATGACTGCGCCTTCTTTTACCATATCTGCTGTAATGAATTCGGGTTTGCCCAATGCAGCTACAATGATATCCGCCTGCAAACAAAATTCTTTGATGTTTTTTGTTTGTGAATGACAAACCGTAACTGTACAATTACCATACTTCGTATTACTGCCTAATAATATACTCATGGGCCGGCCTACAATATTGCTGCGGCCAACAACAACGGCATGTTTTCCCTTTGTTTCAATTTTGAAATGTTCCAGCAACAGCATGATGCCATGCGGCGTAGCAGAAACGAAAGTGGACAAGCCCTGCACCATTCTGCCCACATTCACCGGGTGAAACCCATCCACGTCTTTATCAGGGTCGATGATATTGATCACCTGTTCATCCGGAATATGCTGGGGTAAAGGAAGCTGAACTAAAATACCATCCACATCGGGATCCGTATTCAATTCCTGTATCATGTTCAATAGTTTTATGGCGGGAATGGAATCTTCAAATGTGATCAATGTTGATTTGAATCCAACTTCTTCACAAGCTTTTATTTTGGCCGCTACATAAGTTTCACTGGCGCCGCTATTACCTACCAGTATAGCAGCCAGGTGAGGAATTTTTTTTCCTTCAGCCACTAACTGTGCTACCTCAATTTTCAATTCATCTTTAATAGCCTGCGCCGCTATTTTACCATCTAAAATTTGCATGGCGCAAAGGTAAGATGTCTGACTGTCCCGGTCTGACATCTTAGAGTTAGTTTTTGTTTTATTTGTCAGACCGGGACGGTGAGACAAACGGAAATCTTTATTTTGTTACACAGCAGTATCCTTGTAACTTTCTAATAAATTCTGGCTGCTTGATAAAAAAATTTACATTTTCGCTCATTCTTCTGTATTTCAATGGCTTTTTACTGCAGGCCCAAACCCTCCGCAGACCTGTTGAAGTTGGTTATACCGGCTTCGGAGCCTATAGCTTCAATCATGTGGATGTTTTTTCTTTTACTTCCAACCAGGCATCATTGGCGCAATTAAAAAATGTCTCTGCTGCAGTATATGGTGAAAGAAGATTTTTACTCAGCGAGCTGAATACTTATACTGCCGTTATTGGTTTGCCAACCAGCTCCGGAAATTTTGGTGTTAAAGCAAATTATTCCGGATTCAGTGATTATAATGAAACGCAGATCGGCCTCGCCTATGGAAGAAAATTGGGCAGCAAGATCGATATCGGTGCACAGTTCAACTATAACGGGATACAGATCGCCGGGTATGGTAATGCATCGGCCATCAGTTTTGAATTGGGAGCCATCCTCCATGTAACGGACCGGCTGCATGCGGGTGTTCATGTAAACAACCCGGTTGGCGGAAAATTTGGAAAGGATCAGCAGGAAAAATTATCATCTGTTTATTCTTTTGGTTTGGGTTATGATGCTTCGGAGAAATTTTTGGTCAGTGCAGAAATAGAAAAAGAAGAAGATCAGCCGGTAAATGTGAATGCAGGCATGCAATATAAATTTTTACCACAACTGCTGGCAAGAGTGGGCATGTCTTCGTCAACTTCAACTGCCTGGCTGGGAATTGGATTAACACTCAAATCATTCCGGCTTGATGTAACAGCCGGTTACCATCCCCAATTGGGTGTAACGCCCGGTGTTTTATTGCTTTTTAATTGGAATAAAACAAAAAAGTGAAGAAAGCATTAACGATATTTCTCATTTCTCATTTTTTATTTCTCATTTCTTATTCCCAGGAGATCCCCCCGGCCACCGAACAACAATTAGAAAACCAAACCGATGCCGACCAGGGAGAAACGGAAGACGATGCTTATCTGCAGGAGCTGGAGCAATTCAGGAAAAACCCGGTCAACCTGAATACAGCTGATGCCGATGAATTGAAACAATTAAGGATCATAACCGATCTGCAGATTGCCAATCTCATTTCTTACCGTAATTTATTTGGCAGGTTTATCAGTATGTATGAATTACAGGCCGTCCCTGCATGGGATGTAAATACGATCCGGAAATTGACAGCATTTATTACAATTGCCACGCCTGTTTCATTAACAGAAGAATCCGGTAAAAGATTAAGAGACGGTGAGCATAGTTTATTACTCCGGGTCACGCAGGTGATTGAAAGATCTGATGGATTTGATAAATCCACATCCGGTACGAAGTACCTGGGCAGTCCTCAAAAAATCCTTTTCCGGTATCGTTATACTTATAAGAACTTATTGCAGTTTGGTTTGGTTGGAGATAAAGATGCCGGGGAACAATTCGGGAAAGGTTCTCAAAAAATGGGTTTTGATTTTTATTCCTTTCATTTATTTGCCCGGAAGATCGGTATCATTCAATCGCTGGCTTTGGGTGATTTTTCTGTGAATATGGGACAGGGGTTGATACAATGGCAGGGTCTTGCATTTAAAAAAAGCGTGGATGTGATGGGAATAAAAAGACAATCTGCTGTCCTTCGTCCTTACAGTTCTGCCGGCGAATTTTATTTTCACCGCGGCGCTGGTATTACCATTAAGAAGGGAAGGGTGGAAGCGACAGCTTTTGTCTCTTTCAGAAAGCTAAGTGCAAATTTTGTAGCTGACACGGTGAATAACGAAGATTTTATTTCTTCTTTTCTTACTTCCGGTTATCATCGTACAACCAGTGAGAATGCAGACAGGAATAATCTGACACAAACTGCCTTTGGCGGAAATGTAATTTACAGAAGCAGTAACTGGCATGTTGCTGTGAATGGTATTTATTATAATTTCTCCCTGCCTGTAGAGAAACGGGAGGAACCATATAATTTATATGCCATCAGTGGAAAGAACTGGTACAATTTCAGTGTTGATTATAGTTACACGCATAAGAACATTCATTTATTTGGCGAAGCGGCTGCCGATAAAAATTTCAACAAAGCATTTATCAATGGTTTATTGGTAAGCGTTGACCCGAGGGTTGATATTTCTTTTGTTCAGCGAACGATCAGCGCTGCTTATCAATCCATCAATGGAAATGCATTTACTGAAAACACCTACCCAACTAACGAAACTGGTTTTTATGCCGGGGTCACTATTCGCCCGGCCATTGGCTGGCGGATCGATGCCTATGGTGATATATACAAATTTCCCTGGTTGAAATATCTCGTTGATGCGCCAAGTCATGGAAAAGATTTTTTGACACAGTTGACCTATACGCCCAACAAACAGGTAGAAGTGTATACAAAGTTCAGGACCGAAACAAAACAATCCAACCAGTCCGATAATACTACAGTAACTAATTTCCTTGTGACCATTCCCAAACAAAACTGGCGAACACAGCTGAGTTATAAGATCAATACAGCCGTAACACTCCGAAGCAGGGTGGAAATGCTTTGGTATGATCATAATAATGACAACAAGGTAAATGCCGAAAAAGGGTTCCTGAGTTTTTTTGATATTCTGTATAAACCTTTATTGGCTCCTTATGCGGCTGTATTGCGACTTCAGTATTTTGAAACGGATAGCTATAATTCCCGCATTTATGCTTATGAGAATGATGTGCTGTACAGTTATTCCATTCCCGCCTTTTATGACAAAGGGTTTCGTTATTATTTTACTTTCAATTATGATCTAAATAAAAAAATATCATTCTGGCTGCGTTGGGCACAAACTATTTACAGAGATAAAAAGGTTATAGGCTCCGGGCTGGATGAAATAAAGGGAAATAAAAAAAGCGAAATAAAAATACAGGCCAGGTGGGTTTTTTAGCCAATGCGCCGCCAGTTAGCTTTTGCCCATAATTTTTTAATGATTTTTAAGTATTTGTTAAAAAAAACTTTACATTGCGGCAGCAAATTTTAAGGCCTTTGTGTCTTATCATTACTCCACACCCCTGAAAACAAACGGTTTTACCTGATAATCAATGCTTTTAAATCTAAAAATTAACGTTAACATGAGAAAAATCGCATCACTGTTCACGATGCTAATGCTGTTTACAGCATTCGCATTTGGTCAGAACCGGACGATATCCGGTACTGTTACCGATGAAAAAGGCGACGCTTTGCCCGGTGCCTCCGTAACTATTAAAGGTACCAAGACTGGTGTATCTGCCGACAATAATGGCCAGTTCCGAATCCTCGCTAAGACCGGGGATGTTCTGGTTGTTTCTGGCGCTAACCTTGAAACCACTGAGACAACGGTTGGAACCGGAAGTACTGTTACAATTTCGGTAAAGAGGCTTGTAATTATCGGTACTGAGGTTGTGGTAACTGCCCTTGGTGTTGCCCGTCAGCCAAAAGAACTTGGGTATTCAATTTCCAAAGTGAAAGCTGCGGAACTTACCCAGGCCAAATCAGTAAACCTCCAAAGTGGTTTAATCGGAAAAGTTTCCGGATTAAACGTTCAATCTGTTAATAATGGAGTATTCCAGGACACAAGGCTTACCCTCAGGGGTATTCGTTCGTTGACTGGTAATAACCAACCCATGCTGATCCTGGACGGTGTACCCATTGATCTGAGATTTCTTAGTTCAATCAACCCGAACGACATCGTTGATGTTACCATCCTGAAATCTGCATCTGCCACAGCTGTTTACGGTCCTGATGGCGCCAATGGAGCCCTTATTGTTACTACCAAAAAAGGTAGCAGAACAAGACCTCAGGTAAGCGTAAGCCATACTGTGCAGGTGGAAAGAGTATCATATATGCCTGAGCTGCAAATGCAGTTCGGTTCCGGTTCTTCAGTTGATGCTTTAGGATATGGAATTTATGATCCTATCGAGAACCAGTGTTATGGTGATGAGTTTGATGGTTCTCTCAGGGAAATAGGAAGAGTAGGTCCTGATGGTTCTTTCTATAAAGTACCTTATAAAGCTCTTCCAAATGAAAAAAAGAGATTCTTTAGCACAGGTCTAACTAACCAGACCGATCTTTCATTCTCAACAGGTGATTTCTACCTGAGTGTTCAGAGTGTACTTATCCAGGGTATCATACCTAAGGATGTCAACAGAAGGATGTCTGTGCATGCAGCTGGTAATAAAGAATATAACAGGTTCAAAGCCTCTTATAGTGTGAATTATACAAAGGGCAACTATGAAGTTAGTGACGGTGCCAATTTTGGTAACGGACGTGACTATGATCCGATTTGGAACCTGGTCAACACTCCTGCAAATATCCCGGTTTCCCGGTTTAAAAACTGGAGAACTGATTATTGGTCAAGCCCCGATGGCTATTTTAATGACTATTATTCCAATCCTTATTTCATGATTGATAATTTCAGGAAAAAAGGAAAGAACGAAGATATATTTGGAAACCTGGAATTAAACTTTAAAGCTACCAACTGGCTCACACTTACATATAGACTTGGAGCTACAGTTTCCAGCCAAACGTATAAGAGTACACAGGCAGCTTTAACATATGGAGACTACCCCAAATCAATTGGTAAGAATATTTCACTGACTGGTGACTTTGCTTCAGGAGTGCTGGATGTTTCTAACACCCAAAGCCGTGTCAATTCAGAGTTTTTTGCTTCTATCCGTAAAAAATTCGGAAAATTTGACCTGAACGTTCTGCTGGGTCAGTCGTTCCGTGAGGACAATTCAAAAAATGTGAATATGTCTAACACGAACCTGGCTTTCCCTGCTTTGTTTAATATCATTGGCCGCAGGGGAGACCCGGCTATTGGCGAAAGCGATTTCAAATCAAGACTGGAACGTTTCTTTGGAAAAGTTTCACTGAATTTCAATAACTGGATATTCCTTGAAGGAACAGGAAGCTATGATATAGACAGCCGTCTTGCTTATTATTATAACTATGATTTTGAAAATACAAATTACTTCTACCCCGGTGCCAGCCTTTCAGTTCTGTTGAGTGAAGCGATCCCTGCAATTAAAAGCAGCAAGCTTATCTCTTACCTGAAACTTCGCGGTGCTTACACCAAAACGGGTAATGTAAATATCCGCACACAGGGTCTTGAAAATACATATAACCTTGCTTTTGCTTTCCCGTTTGGATCGCTTAGTGGTTATACATCAAGCAATCTACTTAGTTTGTCAAAATACAAACCTGAGTTTGTGTTAAATAAAGAAGCTGGTATAGAAATAGGGTTATTGAAAAACCGTATCAACATTGAGGCTACTGTTTACAGCCAGGATAATTCAAACCAGATCGTGGATGTGGCCTATTCAGCAGCCACTGGTTTTACACAGGCAAGACTTAATGCAGCCACTTTTGAAAACAAAGGAATTGAACTTGACCTTAGATTAACACCATTGGTTAAGATCCGCAATGTGTCTATTGATGTAAAAGCCAATTACACTTACCAGGATAATAAGGTTACAAAGATCATCGAAGGAGTTTCTCAATTGGGTATCGGAAATGGAAGCTATGTAATAGTTGGCAAACCTGCTTATACATTCCAGGTAACTGACTATGTAAGAGATGATCAGGGTCGTGTAATTGTAAACTCAACTACCGGATTACCTACAGTTGATCCTTCAATCAAACCTTATGGACGCACAATGCCGGTTCACCTGCTGGGTCTGAATCTTTCTGTAAATTGGAAAGACTTTAGTTTCAGTGCAGTTGGCGATTATCGTGGTGGTAACCAGATCTATCTTGGTGGTGTCGGTAATGTAACCGGCCTCGGACCAAGTATGGATTTCTCCGGTATATCAAAAAGAAGTGCGCAGAATTCACGCCAGCCCTTTATTTTCCCTAACTCTTCTTATTTCGACGGTACAAAATATGTTGACAACACAAACATTTACATGACAACCTCTGCTTACGGTTTCTGGTCTACAGCGGTTAACACAAGTGCCGGTACCAACTACCTTGTAAGTGGTGCTTTCTGGAAAATAAGAGAAATGAGTCTGAGCTATAACATGCCGGCCAAATGGTTTGGCTTTACCAAGAATACGATCAAGGGAGCTACATTTACTTTGAGCGGAAGGAACCTCTTTATGTTCCTGCCAAAATCAAATGAATGGACAGACCCTGAGTTCTCTACAGGAACTGGTGGTAACGGAACAGTAGGAAATGGTAACGCAATCGGGGTGCCTGGATTATTGCCCCCGCCCACAAGGATCTTTGGTGCCAGCTTAAACATCAACCTATAAATTATTTATATATGAAACTGAATAAAATAATATATGTTGTTCTTCTCGCAGCGCTCATTGGGTCTGCGGGTACGGGCTGCCGGAAGGGCCAGTTCAACATTAATAAAAACATTAACAACCCTACCGACAGCACGATAACATATTTTGTGGTGCTGCCCGCAGCGTTGAATCATACAAGCAGAAATGTTAACAATCGTTGGGGCGTCATCCAGAACTGGATGAGTTATTGGGCAAGGTCCGGAACATATGCTCCAGCTGTAACAGAGGAGACCTACCAGATCACTACCAATTTTGGTACTGGTATTTGGGATAACGTTTACGATAACAATTATGATTACGCCATTATTCAAACAAAAGCCGCTGTGGCAGGAGCCAGTTTTTATGAGGGTATTGCCCGCATCATGAAAGCGTTGAATTACCAGATGCTGGTGGATGTATATGGAAACGTTCCTTACACCCAGGCTTTGAAAGGAAGCGGAAACCCGACCCCGGCTTATGACAATGGCCTTGACATTTATAAGGCCCTGCTCCTCGAGATAGATGCCGGGATACTTCTTATTAAAAATGCTGTGGTTAATACTACCAATTCTAACAGGGATATTGCTACCAATGATATCATGTTCCATGGAGATAAAACTCTATGGCAAAAATTTGGTAATACCTTAAAGCTCCGGATGCTGATACATTGCCATAATGTAGCCGCTATTAATAAGGCTACTGAAATTGCTACCATTGTTTCGAATGGCAGTGGTTATCTGGGCGCAGGCCAGGATGCAACGGTAAACCCCGGATATACAGGAGTTGATAAGCCTAATTCATTCTTCAATGCTTATATTACCAATACAGATGGCTCCGCAAATGCCAATAATGTTTATTATAAGGCCAACGAATGGGGAATTGAATACTATGCTTTCGATGGTGACAAACGTCAGTCCCGTTTTTATGTAGCAGGTACTGGTGGTTTACATGGTGTAGCTTATGGCTTACCCCCGGTTGGTACTTATGCTGCACCTATCCTGGCAGGGATCGGGCCTGGTTTAAATAAGGGTGCCACAGCTCCTTCAATCATCTTTACTGCCGCAGAAAGTTTCTTCCTGCAGGCTGAAGCAGTATATAGAGGCTGGATCCCCGGTGGACCTGCTCAGGCAAAGCTTTTAATGGAAACTGGTGTTAGGGAAAGTTTTACTTACCTCGGAGTGCCTAACCCGGTAGTTGAAGCAAATGCTTATTTACTGGGCAACGCTACTTATCCTGATGTGGATTATAATGGAGTACCACAAGGTCTTGGTTGTCCTGCAGGTGGTTTATTTACTATCCTGTCTCAAAAATGGTTTGCTTTGAATGGTCTTTCCACGGAAGAAATAT
>DATHDV010000066.1:0-6088 GCA_035318845.1 Chitinophagaceae bacterium | reverse complement strand
AGGCCAACGAAGTATACAGCGCCTCTTTGGGAATTGCAACTACTTATTTAACCAGCCGGATAATGCCCAATGTTTATGCAATTACCGGTGCCTCTATGCAATCCGGGGAATCAAGCGTTGCCAATTCTATTATGCGATCGGAGAGTGAGATCTTATCAGAGAGTGCGACCATAGCTTATCCCACTCTTGAGGAACTTTTTGGCAATATGGATTACTGCTCTTGCGAACATTGTAAATCTGTCTTAAGCCCTGCCGCTTACCTCGTTGAATTGTTACAATTTATTGATTTATCAGAGATTCCACATGCTGAATCCAATCCAATCGATGTGTTATTAGGAGATGGGGGAGAATTTCCGGGAAGAAGACCTGACATTCAGCACATTCAACTCACCTGCGAAAACACCAATATGGCTTTGCCCTATATAGATCTTGTAAATGAAATATTAGAATACTATATTCTCAACGGAAACCTGATCAATCTGAAGGGGCATGATATTACAGAAGAAATCACACAAAGTGAATTGCTTGCAGAACCTCAGTTCGTAAATGAAGCAGCCTATGACCTTTTAAAAACAAAAGTGTATCCTTATAACCTTCCTTTTCACCAGCCTTTGGAAACCTTGCGGCAATTATTTCAGATGTGGGGTGTTTCACTGGCCGATGCTTTGAATGTATTTTCCACAGCATTGTCTTCGAGGAAAGAAGCTTTAAGATTCAGTGAAGATGAGTATAAAACCATCACGAGTGTTGCTTTCAAACCGCTCCCTGAATATTTTGGACAGCCGCCGGGCAATACCATTGCCCAGTTAAATGCCGCCATTGCCAATGGAAAAACATTCAGCCGAACGGTTGGAATTAGCTATGAGGATTTGTTTGAATTATTAAAAACCAATTTTATCAACCCTGGCTATATGCTGGTTCCGTTACTGCAACAACTACAGATCAGCCTGGTGGATTTGCAAAAGTTTTATACAGGCATCCTCAGCGATGGACAATTAGATGCACTTATTCCTCCCGGAATTGATCCGGCTGATTATGGAGGAGATGTAAAAACCTGGTTAAGAAATAACCGGCAATTGATCATGGGGCTTATTACCCTCACAGATCTAAGTGCTGAGCCGGTTGAGTGCAATTTAGCCGAAGTAGAACTCAGGTATGCATTGCCTGATAACAGTTCTAACAGCCTGACTTCAACAGATTATTATAAATTCCATCGTTTTTTAAGGGTCCTGCGGAAAACAGGCTGGAGCATGGTCACTTTGGATAATTTAATGAAAGCCATGCTTCCGCTTACATCTGATCAGATCACAGATGGCAATATCGATGCTACCTTTGTTACGCTTTTCGACAGGCTGGCAAATTTTAAAAAGATAGCAGATTACTTATCGTATTCCGAAAAGAAATTCTCCAAATTATTATTGATTCTGGATGCCACATTATCATTGCCTTTCAGACAAGAAGAATGCGCCAAATTATTGAAATTGAGTATTCCGGACCTGGAGCAACTTTCAGCAATCACGGGTATAGATCCCCTGGCCAATGACCTCGAAGCTAATGAACCCTCACTGTTGAAACTGATTATGATCGTTCAACAGCTCAAGGAACAATCTCTGAAAGTAGTTGACCTGGCATATATCCTGCATCATGCAGATCTGAATGGTAAATTAACACCAACAGAAGAATCCCTGCGGAAGAGCATAAAAATATTGCGTGACACACTCAATGTAATTGAAAAAGAAAATAACGTTGCACCGGATAACGCAGATTTCAATTTTGCAAAAAGTAAAATGTTACTGGTGTATGATGCCGGTACAACGGATACATTCTTTGGACTTTTGTTAGGCACCAAAACATTTGCGGCTCCATTTGTAACGGTGGAGGAAAGCCTGCCTGTACCACTTTTGCAGGCCGATCCAAAACTTGGCTTTGACCCGTTCAAAAAAGAATTGACCTATGCAGGTGTCCTTTCTGCTACAGCGAAAACTGCCCTCGAAAATGCTGCAGATGCATTGGTTTTAGCAGACATGGGCATAATAATCGCAGCGGGAGACCTGGTTACTTTTATAGCTGATTTTAAAACGGCTTTGAACCTTATAGCCACAAATAGTAATACAGAACTCCTTGCTTTCGGAGTTAATTTCCCTGAACTGAAAACCATTTATGACAGTGTCAAACTTGAGTTGACTCCCGCGGCGCAATCGCAAAAACTGGTCAATTTAATTTTACCAGAATTAAAAAGCAAATTAAAAAACAATGCTCTCCGGCAGGCATTAATCGGGATTTTGAAATCGGATCCTGATACAGTATCTGTTTTGACGGACAGGAAAGAGATCATCAGGTCTGCCGGGGATATTTCAAAACCTGTTTTATTTGATTTTACGCAATTGGAAGAAAAAATAGTGTTTGACCAGAATCAGGTCTATCATTTCTACATTGATATCCCCGCCACAGACGAATACCTGTTTTATATTTCTGCACCCCAAAACACAATAGTGACTTTGAAGATTGAGGAACAGATCATCATCAACAATGTTACGGTAGGCGCCAGCCTGGAAGTGAAAAATGCTGCACCTGTATCTTTGAAAGCAGGCGTAATTCAGTTGTTGGAACTGACTATTGCTGCATTGCCTGCAACTAAACTTGCAAATATCTGGTGGCGAACGAAAGGAATTGCCAAAGCTATTATACCGGATAGTGCTATGTATGTAAATGACAAAGTAAGTTTCGCCAAAACCTCATTGATCCGGCTTTCCAAAGCTTCGCAACTGCAAAATCTATTCAAGTTTACTGCCGGAGAACTGGATTATTTTGCTTCAACCAATTCAGAGACAAAGGACTTTTTAAATGATTTAGACACAGATGGTACGATTTCCGGCGTTAACCTCATAGCCCTTTGGGAAAAGATCTGGCTTCTTTCTTATTTCAACCGGATTAAAAAAGAAAATGAACCTGAAGACAATACCTGGGTGCAGGTTTTAAAAGATCCGTCTGTAAGAAACGTACAGGGTCAGTTATTATTGGAAAGCTTCAACATGTGGAAGGAAGCCGATCTTACTGAAGTACTTACTCATTTTGCAATTAACAGGGCAGACCTTTCAAAACTAAGTGGGTTAAAGAAAATAATAGGGATAATGAATATCATCTCAGAGATTGGTTATTCTGCAGTATTGGTAGAAAGTTGGGTTACTAATGATCCATCCTATGCCCTTGTAGCAAGTATAAAAGATACGGTAAAAATGAATGTTACAGAAGCGGCCTGGCTCGAAACCATGCAGACAGTAAGCGATCCGGTTCGCAATTTACTGAGGGATGCCCTGGTCAGTTACATACTTCAATATATGAGACCGTCCCCTGAAATTGTGAATTCCGACAAACTATATGAATATTTCCTGATTGATGTAGAAATGGATGCTTGTATGAAAACATCCCGGATCCGGCTGGCATTATCTACGGTTCAGTTATTTATACAACGCTGTTTATTAAATCTGGAACCTTTAATAGATCCCGCTTCTATACGAACAGAACAATGGGCCTGGATGAAACGATACAGGGTTTGGGAGGCGAACAGGAAAGTGTTTTTATACCCGGAAAACTGGCTGGAGCCGGAATTGAGAGACAACAAATCATCACTTTTCAAAGAGCTGGAAGGCGAATTGCTTCAGGGCGAAATCACAGACGAATCGGCAGAACTTGCATTCCTGAATTATTTGAAAAAGCTCGATGATATTGCCAAACTCGAAATGGTAGGCATGTATCTTGAAGAGAATGAACAAAATAACCAGGACGACGATATTTTACATGTGTTTGGACGTACCAATGGCAACACCCGGCAATATTACTACCGCAGATATGAATATGGGTACTGGACTCCCTGGGAAAAAGTAAGCTTGAACATAGAAGGTGAGCATATATTCCCAATCATCTGGAGAAAACGGTTGTTTGTTTTTTGGTTAAATATTTTTGAAAAACCATCTCAGGTAGCAAACACAAAATCAGCAGAAGGTATGAGAAATGAGACATTGAGTACCAATGCCAGGAAAAATATAGAGATCAATATGTGTTGGGGCGAATACTATAAAGGGAAATGGACCTCACCTAAATCAACGGACTTGAAAAGACCGATGATTGTAAATAACCTGGGTGGTTTCGACAGCAATGCTTTGCTGGTTTACGGCAGAAAAGAGAAAGTTGAAAACCCTGCTGGTAAATTCAGGGAGCGGGTGGTTTTCTACATTCGTTACAGGGGGAGTGGTGCAGGCGCAGATACAAAAGCAAATGGCGTATTCACATTTACTTCAAAAAATGCTGCTCCATACCTGGAATATATTGATGATACCATTCTTTACAACAAAGTAAGAGACAATTTGGCTGTAACATTTTTCAATCCTTATTCAGGAACGCCGCAGCCTGTAGCTTTCTCCAATACTAATTTTTTAATGCCGGATAAAAACTTCAGGGTAAATGTAAAACAACCATTTGGTGCGAGCAAAACTGAGGTAACGGAAAATGTATTGACAAAGAAAGTTATGCTGACAAATGGGTTTTCCATTTTACCTACATGGCATCCCGTTGAAAACCAAGTTGAAGCCCCTATTTCTTATGCAGATGAACACAGCACTTTTTTTATAAAACCCGATGAGGATGTCTTTTATCCAATTTGGCGATATGATGACTATTACCCGCTTATAGAAATATCTCTTTTGAAAGACATCCCTGTTTTGGTTGAAAAACCTGTTAAAGGATGGCCGCCGGAAGAGATCATCAATAAAGGCGATATTGTCAGCAACCCCTGGGAATGGAACCGGAATGCTGTTGATATCAATTTAAATTATACAAAAATGCTTGCCACCACACAAACTTTCAATTTTGCAGGAGTTGAATTTGGAACTGACGGCAAGAATATTTCATCTTTTGAAAAAACAGTAAAAACCTTTTAAACATTAATTATCATGGCAAGTAAAACGAATTTCCATAATACTTCAGTACGAATTACTGCTGTTTCAGAAAAATATAAAGGCTGGGTTATAGAAAAAAGACCAAGGCGGAATATCGCATACAGGTTTTCTACGCATTATCATCCCTACACAGATGAGTTGATCGAAACGCTTAACCGTGATGGGTTACCTGCTTTACTTGATGCCAGGTATCATGCCGGCCTGGCCCGGGACCTTACTGACTGGTATACATTCGGGCCCTTCGCCTTTTCTCCATTTCCAAAGGAAGAAATTGACGAAAGTGATGACGGGCCTTATTCAATTTACAATTGGGAGCTTTTCTTTCATGCACCACTTACTGTAGCAGTTCATTTAAGTAAAAACCAGCGTTTTGCCGAAGCACAAAAATGGTTTCATTTTATATTTGATCCAACCTGTAATGAAGTAGATATCCCATCACCACAGCGATTCTGGAAGTTCCTTCGTTTTAGAAACGAAACAAGAACTGAATTTATCCAGGAGTTGCTTACTGAAATGTCTAAAGGGGATGACAATGTATTGAAAACAAGGATGGAAAAAAGTATCCAGGCATGGCGCAATAAACCTTTTCAACCTCATGTAATTGCAAGAACCCGCTATCTGGCTTACCAGTTGAATGTTGTCATGAAATACCTGGACAATTTAATTGCCTGGGGCGATAATCTTTTCCGCCAGGATACCATTGAATCTCTTAATGAAGCCACACAGATATATGTTCTGGCAGCCAACATTCTTGGACCAAAGCCGCAGAAGATTCCACCAAGGGGAAAACGAACAGCTAAAACTTACAGGCAGTTGAAAGACATCGGTATTGATGCATTTGGAAATGCATTAATTAGCATTGAAAATGATTTTCCTTTTAATACAAGTCCAACAACGGGCAGCGGAGTAGATGAAGGGGCAACCGCAGCGGCATTCGGTATTGGCAGGTCATTATATTTCTGCATTCCTCAAAATGACAAACTCCTAGGTTACTGGGATACAGTGGCCGACCGGTTGTTCAAAATAAGGCATTGCATGAATATTGAAGGAATCGTTCGCCAGTTACCTTTATTTGATCCCCCGATTGACCCGGGCATGCTGGTAAAAGCAGTTGCCGCTGGCCTGGATATTGG
>DATHDV010000065.1:0-15621 GCA_035318845.1 Chitinophagaceae bacterium | reverse complement strand
TGCTTTCAAAATAACTCTTTACTTTCTTATAATCGTCCTTGCTCAGCAGGTCCTGCAGGGTTGTGTCGCCGTTCATTTTCATTTTACCAATAGCGCCGATCATTTCAAAAAGGTTATCCATATCCACTTCAAAATATACCTGGTCGCAACTGCTGATAGCTTTCTTCATATTATCGCTGAGAACGGCATCATCGGCACAAAGCATATGGATGGTGCCGAAGAGATACGAAGGTTTTTCCAAACCATTGCCACTGATCTTCCAAAGCAGGGTATTGTTTTCATCAGTATGCTGGGCATACGCTGAAATTGTCAGGAGGCTCACTAGCAGGACGGCGCTGAATCGTTTCATTTGGTAAAAGTTTTAAGCAAATTAGTGAAAAGAAACCTCATCCCTGACCCTTCTCCACAAGTGGAGAAGGGAAAGCGAAGACTCTAAAAGATTGTAAGCCGTAGCAGAGCAAACATCTTTCCAAAGAGAATTTGTGCCTTTGTGGCAGGGCCTCACCCCACCTCACCCGACGATTATTTGTTTTCAAAACGAAATGCTTTTTCAATTCCCTCTCCTTAAGGAGAGGGAATTGAGGCATGATCTCGTTAATATACGAACAGACGAAGGGTGAGGCTGTCGAGGCTAGTAAAACACTTCCTGCCAGTATCTGGAGAACTTTGTTCCCCATTTCACCATTAATTCAGATGGAGAAATTGGCAGGCCTAACTCCTGTTTGATTGCCAAAACAGGAAGATTGATCCCGGCGCCCAATGCAGCAGAGATAGTTCCCTGCACACGGGGATTGATCTCAAGAATTAAAAATTGCCCGTCAGCAGATCTTTTTACCTGGATACCAATATTGCCATGCAGTTGAAGTTCCTTAATGATCTGCCGGCAATAATTCATAATGCTTTCTTCTTTTACAAATTCACCTTCCACGCTGATACCGTTGATCGTTCTCTTTCTTAGTCTTGGAACGATCAGTATGGATTCACCATGGTTGGCAAGGCAGTCAACGGAATATTCTTCGCCGTGCAGGTATTCGCTGACGAGTAATTCAGGAAATATCCCGGAAGAAAGCACCCGCAGAGCTTCATCCAAATTGATATAAGTTGATGTTGGTTTATGATTGAATAAGAGGTCCAGTTCATTCATTTGTTCACTGATGATCCTAAAACCACGGCTGCCATTGGAGACAGATGGTTTGAAACAAACAGGTTTGTCGGGATATCCCAATTCTTCAACAGCATTTTTGAATTGTTCTACTTTTTCAGCAACCCTGAATTCTGGAACGGCTATCCCGCGCCATTCCAAAAATTCATAGAGCCTGCTTTTGTTATTGGCAATTTCCAGGGAAGCGGTTGGCGAAACCAGCAACTCTACAGCAGCCTCTTCAAATTCTTTTTGATACAGGGATAAAGGGAGCAGTTCTTTTGTTACTAAAGGAAGAACAACAGGAATATTTTTTTTGCTGCATAATGAAAGAACCGTATTGGCAAAAGAAGGATCATGGGCAAAGGGAATGGTTTCAAAATCCTTATTCAAAAATTTGCCTACGGCCGATGGATTTGCATCGGCTGCCGTTATATGAAATGAGCTTTCCTGCTGCAAGCATTTCAGAATGCCTGCAGCGCCGGGAGCGCCGCCGCCGGTCATGAGGATGTTGACTGTTGAAGACATGCCTAAAAATAAGAAATAAGAAATGAGAAATAAGGAATAAGAAAATCGGGGATACTAACCCGGAGCTCGTTTACTTTCTCATTCTTTATTCCTTATTTCTTATTTTTCATTCCACTACCGCTTCTTCACCGTACATCTGTCCTTTAAATTTAAGTGAAGGGGATGAAATAAATGTTCCGATCCCCAACTCATTCCATTTTGCATCCACCGCTTTGATCGTTGCATCATCAGCCACAATGATATTCGGCCAGTCCCTCTGGAAGTCATCAAACTCTTTTGTCTTTCTGGTTCCATCAAATCCCATACAGGCAAAATAGTTGCTGGTTGCTGGTTGCTGGTTGCTGGTTGATCGTTTACTAATGTGATGATCTCTTTTTGGATCGAGGTTATTACAGAAACGCCATAAAGCAGTTGGCAGATCGTTGGCGTCAACGGTGTGCTCCACATATAATATCATCTTCACTTCTTCCATTTCTTTCATTACACATACCTGCTCATGCAATTCTTTGATATGTCCTTTCCTGCTTTTCTTTACAGAAATAATTAAACAAGGGATCTCTTTTTTAAGTAAAGAAGTATTAACTCCGGCTATCTCGGAAAATTTATTTTTCAAATTTGATTCTATGACTCCCAACTCCTGCATCGCCGTCGGCAAGCCTTTGGCGGCCGATGGACTCCCGGCTCCAGACTCATAACTATCATCCTTTTCTTCATCAAACTTAAAAGTCCCGTCAATACACATCTTTCCACCAAAACCCAGTTTACTGCAACTATGATCCAGCACATCCATCGGCCCTGTCGAAAAATAAATATCGGTCGCAGGATTCATGTTTTTAAAAACATCCTGTGCAAGTTTTAAATAATCGTTGATCTTAAATGACTCTCCGGAAGTCCCCCCTTGCGGGGGATTTAGGGGGGCTGTCAGAACCAATATCTTATTAAACATCATCTGCCCCGCTCCCCACATTGCATTCATTACTTTTTGTCCCTGCCCTGCATAATCTTTTTTAATTTTTGTAATGACGAGATTATGAAACACACCTTCCACCGGCATATCCATATCCACGATCTCAGGGACCATGGTCATTTTAATGGGCGCTAAGAAAATTCTCTCCGTTGCTTTTCCCAGCCAGGCATCTTCCTGCGGAGGAATACCAACGATGGTAGCAGGATAAACGGGATTTTTTTTATGCGTAATAGCTGTGATATGAAATCTTGGATACCAATCCGGCAATGAATAATAACCGGTATGATCACCAAACGGACCTTCCCAGATCAATTCATCATTGGGGTCAACATATCCTTCAATAATAAAATCTGCATCGGAAGGGACTTCCACATCCGGTTGTGAGATACATTTTACCAGTTCCACATTTTTCTTTCTTAAAAAACCAGCCAGCATATATTCATCCACATTTTCCGGTAACGGCGCTGTTGCAGAATAAGCATAGACCGGGTCTCCGCCCAGCGCAACAGCGATAGGCATCCGTTTATTCAGCTTTTTGTATTCATTAAAATGTTTGGCAGAAACCTTATGCTTATGCCAGTGCATGCCGGTAAGTGTTGGACCGAACACCTGCATACGATACATACCAACATTGCGTGAACCTGTACTGGGATCTTTGGTATGAATAACCGGAAGTGTAACAAACGGCCCACCATCTTTTGGCCAGCAGGTAATGACCGGAAGTTTTGTAATATCTGGTTCTTTCATTACTACTTCCTGGCAATCCCCTCTTCCGTTTTTCACTTTCGGCATCCAACTGGCAAACTGGCTGAGTTTGGGAAGCAATTTTAATTTATCAAGGATACCTTCTTTTGGCGCAGATAATAGTTTGAAAAGAGTTTCGATCTCCTTCGCCACATCATCAAGATGATCTACACCAAGCGCCATGCACATCCTTCTTTCACTTCCATATGCATTCATCAGCACGGGGAAATCATAGCCGGTATTTTCAAACAACAAAGCCTTGCCACCACCAGGTTGCTTGCTCATCCGGTCGGTGATCTCGGCCATTTCTAATTTGGGGTTCGCATATGTTTTTATGCGAACCAGTTCACCGGCTTTTTCCAATGCATCAATAAATTGCTGCTGATTTTTCCATGCCATTGCTGCAAAGGTAGCTCTGCAATCAGTAATAATAGCTGAAGAAACTTAAAGTTCAGCGGCTATCAGAATTTTCCGAAAAACCCTGTAATGTCAAAATAGATGCTTTTTTCTTCCCCATCTTTTGTACTGATCTTTAAAACATCATATTTTTTATTTCCCTTGCTGCTTAAAGCCTGGCTGATCAATGAATACCCGGGATAATTCTTTTTCAGCCAGTCATACTCTGCACGAACGCCGGAGGTCTCCGTTTTTTCTTTAATAATAATAGCATTTTCAAACGAAGAGCCATCAGTTGCAGAAGTTGTGGCAGGCGTTGTGTTGCTGGTTGAAACGACATTTGTTGCAGTCGTTTTTTTGGTGGAAGAGCAGGAAGCAAGAACAAAGACCATGGCGAGTAATACAGGAGCTAATCTCATAAAAAAGTTTTTGGTGATGGATGACCGGGATATCACCTGTAAGATAACGGGAATGGCTGTTTTACACAAAGCAACGAACAGCTTTTTTCCCATTTGTTATCCGTTTATCATTTATTTTTCTGCCTACTCGCTGATTTACTTACTTTTAAAACTTATTAAAAATAATTTTATGCGTCTAATTTTTCCTGTATTGGCTTTATCAGTCCTCAGTGTCTCGATCGTTTCCAGTAAAAGCAAATCAAAGACCGGCTCTCAAAAAGCAGATGTCCTGGCGGTAAACATAGATACTACTGTAAGTCCGGCAGAAGATTTTTTCCAGTATGCCAATGGCGGCTGGATCAATAAAAATCCCATACCCGCAGAACAATCATCCTGGGGTATCGGTAACCTTGTTGTTGAAGAAAACCTGAAACGTCTCCGTGAAATTTCAGAAAAAGCGGCTTCATCCAATGCGGCAAAAGGAAGTCCTGAACAAAAGATCGGTGATTTCTGGACCATGGCGATGGATAGCGCCAAAATAGAAGCAGATGGAGTAAAACCTTTGCAGCCCTGGCTTGACAAAGTAAATGCGATCAGTGATGTAAAAAGTCTTGTGGCAACAGTGGCCGAGTTAAAAAAGATCGGTTCCTCAACCCTCTTCAGTGATTTTGTAACACAGGATGATAAGAACAGCGATGTGATGGCTTACAAATTATGGCAGGGAGGATTGGGATTGCCGGAAAGGGAATATTATTTCAAGAATGACAGCGCTACCAATAATATCCGCAATAAATATGTGGAATATATAACCAATATTCTGACGATGGCGGGTGAGGATGCAACAGCTGCTGCTTCAGCTGCAAAAAATATCCTTGCACTGGAAACAAAGCTTGCCAAAGCCAGTCGCAAACTGGAAGACCTTCGTGACCCTTATACTAATTATAATAAAATGGCCATTACTGATCTTGGGAAAATGAATGCTGAAGTTGATTGGTCAAATTATCTTGGGATGAGCGGTGTAAAAAGTATCGATTCCGTTATTGTTGGTCAGCCGGAATTTTTTCAAGCGCTGGATAATGTTTTAAAAACTGTTCCCATTTCCGACTGGAAGAGTTATGTAAAATTCAATCTCATCACTGATTTTGCCGCTGCCCTGCCTGATAAATTCGGAATAGCGGCATTTGATTTCAACAGACTATTCAGTGGCGCTAAAGTAAGAAGGCCAAGATGGAAAAGAGCAATCCAGAGTTCTGAGAACGTCATGGGTGAAATGATGGGCCAGTTGTATGTAAAAGAATTTTTTAATGAAACTGCGAAGAAACGTTATGAGGATATGGTGGAAGCAATCCGGGAAGCCTTGAAAGATCGCATCGGCACATTAACCTGGATGAGCGACAGCACCAAACAAAAAGCGTATGTAAAATTAGCTGCCATGAAAAGGAAAGTGGGTTACCCGGAAAAATGGAAGGATTTCAGTACCATGGAGATCGGGAAGGAAAGTTATTTCCAGAATATAGCCAGCGCCAATACATGGTGGCATAATTACCAAATGAATAAATTGGGTAAACCAGTGGACAGGGATGAGTGGGATATGTTCCCTCAAACCTATAATGCTTATTACAATTCATCCAACAATGAAATTGTTTTGCCGGCCGGTATCTTCACGGTACCGGGTTACAGGGATGAAGAACTGGATGATGCAACAGTATATGGATATGCCGGCGCTTCCACCATTGGGCATGAGATCACACATGGATTTGATGATGAAGGCCGCCAGTATGATGCAAAAGGAAACCTGGTAAGCTGGTGGACAAAAACCGATGAAGAAGAATTCAAGAAAAGGGCCGATGTGATCATCAAACAATTTGATGATTACGAACCATTACTCGGTTATCATATTAATGGTAAAGCAACGACCGGTGAAAATATTGCCGATCTCGGTGGCATCCTGCTGGGTATTGAAGCGTTCAAAAAAACAGCACAGTATAAGGAGAATAAACCGATAGCAGGCCTTACTCCCATGCAACGATATTTTCTTGGTTATGCATTGGGCTGGCTGGGTCATACCCGGGAAGAACAATTGAGAAGCCGTCTTCTTACCGACGTTCATTCACCCGCCAAGTACCGTGTGAACGGACCTTTTGAGGATGTGGATGAATTTTTTACCACCTTTAATGTGAAGCAAGGAGATAAAATGTACCGGGCTGACAGTTTGAGGGTGAAGATCTGGTAAGAGAAAATAAGGAATAAGAAATAAAGAATAAGGAATGAGAAAGTGATGGCCGTTACTTCCTTATTCCTTATTTTTCTGTTCCTTATTTCTTATTCCTGTATAAGTAATCCCCAATCCTGGTGAATCTGAATAGATGATCTTGCCAAAATCATACTCGATGCCTGTAGCGAGATCTTCTTCCAGTAATAATGGCCCGTCCATATCCACATGATCAATGAATGGTAACAGGTGCGCAATGGCTGCTGAACCGATAGTTGATTCATTCATGCAGCCGATCATTATTTTCAGATCCAGTTCTCTTGCTTTTTTTATCATCCGTAGCGCCGGGGTGATCCCGCTGCATTTTGTCAGCTTGATATTGATGCCATGAAAATGACCATTACATCTCTCCACATCCTTTTCAAATACACAGGACTCATCGGCATACAAGGGGAGTGAAGATTCTTTATATAAAATTTTCATTCCCTCCCAATCGTCTTTGGCTAAAGGTTGTTCAACAAATTCCACTCCCAGTTCTTTTAATTGCGGAATTAATTTCAAAGCTGTTTCTACATCCCATGCAGCATTGGCATCTACTCTTAATATTGCATCTGTATTTTCCTTCAGGGCTTTTACGATCGCAATGTCATCGGCTGTTCCCACTTTTATTTTATAGATGGGCCATGGTTTTTCTTTCATCTTGGCTACCATTTTTTCAATGGTATCAATGCCGATGGTATAATCCGTGATGGGGTTTTTAGAAATATCGCCGTTCCAGAGTTCGTAGAGTTTTTTCTTTTTCAGTTTGCCATACATATCCCAGGCAGCGATGTCTAATGCACAAACCAAAAAAGGATTCTGTGGAAATAAATGATGCAGGTAATGCCAGTAACGGTCAGGATCGGTGAAGGCAAATTTCTCTACCAAACTTTTTTTTGCTTCGAGGTCTTCTGCCATCTTTTCTACCGGGATATTGTAATAAGCAATGGCCGGAGCTTCACCGCAACCTTTTATCCCAAAATTTTCCAGTTCAACAATAAATGTCGGCTGATGCGTCTTGGTCCCTTTCGAAATGGTGAACGGGTGACGGAATTTGAGATTATATGTGCTGTAAGAAATTTTCAAAGTAAAAAATCAAAAGTAAAAAATAAAAAACGGTCTGGCTGGATTCATGGCATTATTTTGCATTTTTACTTTTTATTTTTTACTTACTCCTGCCGCTATGCTCCACATACCCCTTCAGCTCTTCATTGAATTCTTTTTGATCAATGAGTTCCTCCAATGAAATATGCATCCGGTACTGCCAGTAATGTTTGGGATCGGCAGGATTGTTGATCCTTTCATCCAGCGGATCTTCACGTCGCAATATTTCATTCATGCCCAGGATATCCTGGAGTTGAAAAATGCTCCACATGGCCGGCGAATAAAGATGTTGTAAAACAATGGCCCGGTTGATCCATGCTTCACAGTTTTGAGGCGCATCTCCCCATTGTCCCATTATATTGTGGTAGAAAATTTGTGTTCGCTCCCGGTTCTCTTCCCACCAGCCTCTTATCGTACTCATATCATGCGTGGATGGTGTAATGACTGACAGGTACGGCGCATCATTGGGATGAAAAAATTCTTTCTTCGGGTCTTTCGGCATGCGCTGGATCTCCAGGCTGAGTATACCGAGTTGTTGCATCACATCCGGTACACAATGCGGCACCATGCCAAGGTCTTCTCCGCAAACCAGCATATTGGTGGCTGCTTTTAATGGTGGCAACCTGTGCATGGCTTCTTTATACCAGAAACCATCCTGCCGGTGATAGAAATAATCGATATAAAGCTCTTTCAATCTTTCCTGCACATGCGGGATCAGGTGCAGGAAAGAGGATGTTTTTTCTATAGAGATACGAAAATGAAATTCCGTGCCCTCCGATCCTTCCTGGTCAAACAATATCACATTGGAGATAAGGTCAAATAATCCGAGTTTTATTTTTTCCAGTCTTTCTTCCTGGCAGGCATTTTCTTCTGCTTCGCCGGGCAAACCTGTTTCATTCAACGTTGCAAAATGTTCTTCCACCTGCTGCTGCGTTTCATATTTTAATTCCAGGTCGTAGCCGCCAAATTCATTCGGCACTAAAAATTTTTCCTTTACAATATCTGCCAATTCTTCAAATATCTCTTCCAGCACTTCATCTGTAATAAAGGGACGGCAATAACGCTGGTAATCGAACCAGATGCCTTTTTCGCCAAATTCATTTATATGAACAGGTAAACAGGAAACGAACTTTCCCATGATCCCCTGCACGGCATCGGCAGGAATACTCCATATGCGGAAGAAACCAAGGATATGATCAATGCGGAAGGCATCAAAGTAATTATTCATTTGTTCAAAGCGTTGCTTCCACCAGGTAAAATCATTCTCCTGCATTTTTTCCCAGTTGTAAATAGGGAAACCCCAATTCTGACCAGCAGCTGTAAAATCATCGGGCGGGGCACCGGCCTGCAAGTACTTGTTAAACATTTCAGGATACACCCACACATCGCAACTGTTCCTGGAAATGCCGATCGGGATATCTCCTTTCAGGACAATTCCTTTTTTGTGAGCATAATCAGCCGCTTCTTTCAACTGCACATGCAGATGATACTGGGTGAAATAATAAAAACCAATTTCTTTATAAGCCGGGGAGCCCGGAGAAACCAGTTTATCAATTTCAACTTTGTTATAAATGCTATTTGATTTCCATTCTTCAAAATTGGGGGTATTGTATTTATCCCTTAAATAACAAAAAGCAGCAAATGACTCTAACCAATGCCTATTCTGTTTAAAAAATACTTTGTAATCGTCTGATTCAAAGCAATCCTTGCCCATTACCTCGTAAAGCTCCTTCAACACAGAGAATTTGTATCTCATCACCTCTTCATAATCCATTACGGCCAATTCATTCAGTTCTTCCTGCTTTGTTTTAAGAGGCACGAGCTGGTCTGCAAATTCTTCACCTGCTACTTTTGCCAGGTTGATATACAAAGGATGGAGTGCAAAAGCCGAGATAGCTGAATAAGGATACGAATCCGTCCAGTTAAAGTTGGCCATTGTATCATTGACCGGGAGAAGCTGGATCAATTTCAGCCCTGTAGCTTTTGCCCAGTCAACCAGCAATTTTATATCTGCAAACTCTCCCACCCCAAAACTATTTTCACTTCGCAGGCTGAATACCGGGATAGCCACTCCTGCCCCTTTCCATGTATTATTGGGCAGATGTACAAAACCATCATGAAGAATACTTAGTTTCTTTTTTGAGGCGTCGCTGCATAAGAGACGGTTGTTACCTTCTTCATACCCGACGAACTTTTTCTCTTTACTATTATACACTCCATATTTATAAGCCACCGGAAAACTACAATCTGAAAGATCCAGTTTTACTTTCCACCAGCCTGCCTGTCCGGTAGGCAGGTCGCCATCCTTTCCCAGCAATACAGGTTTTGTTTCTAACCAATTGCTCAGTCTTTCAGCATTACCTGCGAGGCAAATGATCTCGTTCTTCTTCAACAACGGTGCTTTCACTTTGAAGACATGGGTAAAGTTCTTATCAGACTTTGCTTTGTTTTTCGAATGGTTTGCTTTCAACAATACCTTATTGAAAGCATCCAAATAAAAAACATTTTCATATTCGCCGGCATGGTTCCAGGTATCTGTCAATTGTACTTCCTGCAGGTCTTTTCGAAAAACATCTATTTGCCGGCCTGCCTGTCCGCTAGGCAGGTCATGCCCCCATTCATGGAGTAACCCGCCGTCTGTATTTTTTAATATGTATTTATAAGAAATATTATTCTGCAATTCCTTTCTTTTTATCTCAACACTGCAGTACCAAAATTCTTCATTCAGGTAATTCATCGCAAGGGCCTTAGCAGGATCATTGTTACCTAACTCGTCTGTATCTCCGCTGATCCAAAGACTTTGGCCATATTCGGTATGGAAACGTAAGTAAAACTGAAGTTTCATTACAATCTTTATTCTGTTGATAAAATGCGGCGATGTGTTTTAATAAAACGTTGTGTACGAAAATAGAAAAAAGAAGCAAGGTTCGTACTTTTATCGCAGGATTATAGAAATATCCATAACCGATGACCAATAACTACAAACTGTGGCAGAAACTTTTCCTGTTCTTTTTCGGGTTATTTGCCGGCACCGCTTTCTGTATGAAGTGGATGGAAGGAGATCTTTTGCAAAATGGCCAAAAATTTACCGTCATCGGCCTGGAGATAAGTTACCCAAAAGAAAAAGTGGCAGCCATCCTTGCAGGATTAGATGAGCATGTAAAAACGATCCTTCGCTACCACCTGAGCTTTGATTTTGTATTCATGGCCGGGGTATACCCGGGTATTGCGGCTTTATGCATGATGGCAAGATATAAATTGACCGGCACAGGAATACGAAAGATACTTCTTGCACTTGCCTTGTTGCAAATGCTGGCCTGGGCCTGCGATATCTTTGAAAATTATTGTTTGTTGAAATGGATAAAAGATCCCCTGATCGGAAATGATTTCAATTCCTATCACGTAGTTGTTTACGCCAAATGGATCCTTGCATTAACGGGAGCATTGTTTGCGGTTCCATTAGCTTTAAGAAAAAGAAAAGCCCTGTGAACACAACTTCGCCAAGGCTACGTTGTGCAGGTAAGTTGAAAACTCTTTTTTCCATTCAGCCATGCCACCTTATTTTTGCCGTGCCTTTGCCGGGCTTCGGCAGGTAAAACGTAAATTTTTAAAGATGGAACAATCAAAGAAATACAGGGGAATCTGGTTGCTTATTTTCCTGGCCTCCACCGCGGCACTGATCTTTGCTATCATTACGCATTGGGAATGGCTGACGCTGATCCTTCCCTTTGTTGCCACTTCTTTTGTAAAAGCGCTGGACATCATGTGATCGGTCATCTTGTTGAATATCTTTACATAGCTCCGCCATTTACGGGGCTATTTCTATTTTTACAGGTCAGACCATAACAGGTATCAGCTATCTCCCATCAATAATTTTGAAACGAATATTATCTTCTCAGCATATCGCTGGCAGTACGCATGTTCCTTTGCAGGTTCCACATATCGGCCGGGGTAAATCTTTTTTTGTTCTTTACACCGATACCTGTTGCCAAAGTTTCTTTCACTTCATGTAACAGTTGTTTCTTGATCTCTTCACTTAATTGTACAGCCCCGATATCTATCGGGGTGGGCATAACAATGCTCTTCATAATAACTCCTTTTTAATGTGTCGTTAATAAATTAGCTGAGTGTCCTTGTAGTAAGAGAACCGGTCGGTGGCCATCAAGGCCGTCAGGTTTCGATCTTTGCAGTTGGGGTACGTTACTCAGCTCTTTGCTGCTGCAAATATACGATCAATAAGCCTTTCAACCAAATTGCAGCGAAATGAAATTGTTGAACGGTTATTAGAATTTATGAGTGTTATTGCTTAGAAAGAATAGCAGGTTTCTTTCTAAAATTGTTCATCAATAAACTTATTCATAGTAGAATCTACTCCTGTCCCAATCTCCGGTGATTGATCTTGCTCATGGACCTATCTGAATTATATCAGAGGATGATCAGGATACCTGGTGCAAAAATAAAGGCAGCCCTGACTTCCAGTCGCCATCTATATACAACTCAAAAGAATAACGGCTGGCTGTTTCAAATTTCAGTTGATTGAAGTTGACAACAATATTGACACTTGCAAATTGCCCGTTGGGCGGTACACCTATATTGATATTCCCTTCGACAGGTTGAAAGATCTCTTTGCCATTCACATCTATCAGTCGCAATTTGAAACTATGCTCACCCGATTCCTTGGCTGCAAAGCGCAAGCGGCAAGCAATAGTACAAGCCGGGTGTGTAACAGGAAACTGTTTTGAGTTGATACTATCAAAAGTGCCTACGATAGTCAGTTTTGAATGGTTGTCTTGTGCAAAGTCGGCGAGTGTAAAGATTTCGATTTCCATTACCAGGATTTATTAGTGAATGATGGCAGCAAAGCTATGCTTTATCTGCGGTGTCGTTAAAATACCGAATAACCATGCCGTTTGAGAAGGATCTCACAGTAAATGACAATTAATGTCTTTTGGAAATTCTCAGGCTGTCATTGGAGCAGGGTAATATGACAGAGAAGCAGAAAAAGATATCAATGGAAATGTCCCCGGTTCTGACTAATATCCAAACTTTTTCATCAGAATCGTATTCTTAGTATGGTACAGGATCCCTGGCGGCATGCTAAAGGAAATTGTATAATCCCTGCTGCCACCGGCCCGGCAACCACCCCAGTAATTCCTCTCCTTTAGTAATAAGACGGGGTGATAGTTGTCAGTGAACAGACTATAATCAAAATGTGCCATACAGTCACCGTGTCCCGTTACATACCACTGCGTCATGCTTGTAGCTGATGCCGTTTTTATGATGGTATCACCCATAAATATTTGAAGTTTTGATGGGGGCTTATTTCCAACATGCCCCGGGATAGCAGTTGCCGGGATCTCTGTAAATGCTTTTTTATTATCCCGCATCATCCATACCCATCCTTTATTGCTGCGGGTGCCAAGAATATGGTAATCGTTGAAATTAAATTCCTCGTATTTTACAGGTATCGGCCATCCAAAAATATCATAGAGGTCCTTGTCGCTGATAATATAAACGTAGGGGCTATTTACTTTCCTGTAGGCATGTGCAGTATCAAAAGGTTCTGAAGCCGGCAGGTCATCTATGATTTTAATGACAGAGCTGTCTTTGCCTGCAAAAATAGCTTGTCCTGATGCAGTGCTACAGCAAAGAAGGATAAAGAACAGCCTCATAAAAATGGTTTTATCCACGATGCGGTTACCGGCCAAATTACATAGAGCAGGTATTCTGCCGATATGAACTACGGTAATATAATTTTCTATATCTTGGCAGTCACTTTTGATCTTTTTACCCCTGCAGACTATTTGTCCCCTTACTTAAGACTTTATTTATAACCAAACCAAAAAAAATGATCATGAAAAAAATTTTGATTGTAGCATCGGTAGTATTATTTGCTGCCTGCGATTCTAAAAAAGAAGAAAAGGCTGAAACCGCCAAAACAGGTGGTGAACAAACCGGCCAGACCATTAACTCTCCTTTCCCGGTAAGTTATTCATCCAATTTCGTAATGGGTGATCCCAAACATGCGGAAGCTATTTTAACCCTTTGGAAAGATTGGGATGCAGGCAACCTGTCTGCTCACAAGGAAATATTTGCCGATAGCCTGGAACTGCATTTTGCTGATGGAAGCATGATGAGCGGTGTACGGGACAGTATGCTTGCAGGCGGACAACAATATAGAAACACATTGACGAGTTCGGTGAGCAGTGTGGATGCTGTAATGGCAGTGAAAAGTGCAGATAAAAATGAGAACTGGGCACTGATATGGGGCAAGGAAATAGACAAGGATCAAAAAGGGAAAGTTGATTCATTCTATTTACAGGAGACCTGGAGGTTTAATAAAGATGGTAAGGCTAACCTGATGTATCAATTCAAGTCAGCAGCTGCTCCACCAAAAAATTAATTTCAAAAAATTGAAGCCCCCCGATATATCGGGGGGCTTTTTTATTTCTGCATGTAGCTCATAAAAGCAACAACATTAATTTCCCGTTTTATTTTCAAACTCAAAACCATCATCCGGTTTATCAGGCATTTTTGAAAGGATGGCCCTTACAATTAAATATCCGCCAACGGCGCCCAGAAGTGCAAGCGGAAGCATGCTGAGATAATCATCGTTATGAAATCCAACAACGGCGATAAGGATGCCGATAACTTCACCGCCTATCCAGGCAAGAACAGTATAAAGTTGCCACATACCCCGCTTCTGTCCTTTCCGGATTGCCATATTCCCTATCTGGCGGCAAAGAAGTACTAAAGCAATGATCTCAAGCATTGGGTTTGATTTAGGAAACAAATAAAGGGAATTTTAAGTAAACTCCGAAATTATTGAACACTACGGATAGCCCAGGAAAATTAATATACATCCTGGATCCCATAATTCTCAAATTCCTCACCCTGAAAAATCTGGGTTAATCCGGAACCATCAAGATTACATTTGAAAAACACTCTGAAATTTTCTGTTTCAGTTAATTTGTCGGCTGTAAAAACGATCTTGTTATTATGATCTGCAACCCTTGCTGAACTTATATAGTAGTCCTGGGAAAGCGCTATGTTTATTTGATGCAGGTTATTACCATTAATATCCATAGTCCAGAGTTCATTAAACCCAGTTTCTGGAGTTTTTATGTATAAAATAGTTCTATTATTTGCCTTCTTGTCATCATCTCCTTCATGTGCTCCTGCTTCCTTCGAACAGCTCATTTGAAATACAATAATGGAAACTGAGAATACCAGTAACGCTATTGAACTAAGAAATAATTTTCTCATAAAAAGTTTTTTAAATATGCCTACTCTTTCAATTTGCAGTTTTCGGCTTGGCTGGCATGGCTTTATAATATAGCTATGCATTGACAAAATACCGTATTCCTCTGAATAAAAAAATTTATGATGGAGACTCTTTTAAATAAACTATATAGTATTCTTACGATCTGCGGCTCTTGGGAGCAGATGCTGAGTTGCAAACTCAGCAGAACCGTTCAACATTTTTTTAACTAGTGAAGGCTACGGACAACTGGGGAGCTCCGAAAATATTCATTGCTGTTGATGTTTTGCTCTGCACTTGCTCATTACTCAACAGCAACAACGGTGTGAATAAGCCACGGCTGAGAAAAAGAGCAATACAATACGGTAAAGACTTACCCGTTTATATGGAATACCGGTTAATTTGCGTCTACTAAAATCCCTTCACCTTAAAATCATAATAAATGAAAAAAGCATTCCGAATGATTGTTTTTGTCCTGATCATTGGCATTACAGCAATTACCCTGACTTCAGGTACTTCAAGAGATTATAATGGGGGTGATAGAAATTTAGTGGACGAATTGTACAGTCAGGCAGTAAAACAAAATGATAACCTTGAATCAATTGAAGACGATATCGAAAGATTTTATAAGAAGCGGGATGATGCCATGGAAAAATATTACAGCTTTACCGCCTATAACAGCCGCTATTATACAGATGCCAGGGAAAAAGCTGCCACGATAGCCGATGCGGCAACTAAACAAAGGGCCAACGATATCATCAGTAAAAGCGAAGCCGGTTATACAGCAAAACTTGCCGATTGGCAAAACACTATTGCTGCATTAAATGCAGG
>DATHDV010000064.1:0-4374 GCA_035318845.1 Chitinophagaceae bacterium | reverse complement strand
ATAAGTAAAGTGGTAAAAGCCATCCAGCGGAACAGGGTAGGTTTGAAGGATCCGAAAAAGCCAATTGGTACTTTCATTTTCCTGGGGCCTACTGGTGTGGGTAAAACGGAAATGGCAAGGGCATTAGCAAGATATATGTTTGATTCAGATGATTCACTCATCCGTATCGATATGAGTGAGTACATGGAAAAATTCACGGTGAGTCGTTTGATCGGCGCACCTCCCGGTTATGTAGGCTATGAAGAAGGTGGACAGCTAACCGAAAAGGTCCGTCGCAAACCTTATTGCGTTATCCTGCTGGATGAAATTGAAAAAGCACATCCTGATATTTACAATATCTTATTGCAGGTACTGGATGACGGGCAATTAACAGATGGTCTTGGACGTAAAGTTGATTTTAAGAATACTACTATTATAATGACGTCAAACATTGGCGTTCGCCAGTTGAAGGATTTTGGCGCCGGTGTTGGATTTGCCACTACTTCAAGAGTGGAAAATGAGGATGAGGCCAATAAAGCCGTGATAGAAAAAGCGCTGAAGAAAACATTTTCACCTGAATTCCTGAACAGGATCGATGATATAGTGATCTTCAACAGCCTTACCAGGGAAAATATCTTTAACATCATTGATATTTTAATGAAGGGAGTGACGAAGCGGCTGACCAACCTTGGTTTCAGTCTTGAATTAACTCCAAATGCAAAAGCTTTCCTGGCTGAAAAAGGATACGATGTGCAATTTGGCGCAAGGCCTTTGCACAGGGCGATCCAAAAATACCTGGAAGATCCGCTGGCAGAAGAAATACTGAACCTGAATGTGAAAGCCGGTGATGTGCTGATCGCGGATACCGATGCGGAGAACACAAAAATTTCTTTTTCATTCAGAGCTAAGGAAGAAGAAAAATCAAAGGCATAAATTAATTCCTGATAAAATTGTTAAGGAGTGACTGGTTTCAGCACTCCTTTTTTTATTAGATCCTGCATCTACTGATTCATCATGACGAATCAGTATTTTTGTTATGAAGGATGGCAAAAAAAATTATCATAACCATAGATGGCTGGTCAAGTTGCGGCAAAAGCACACTGGCAAAACAACTGGCGAAAGAGCTTGGATATTTGTACGTGGACAGCGGCGCTATGTATCGTGCCATTACTTTATTCTTTCTTCGTAATCATATAGACTGGACTGATAAAAAAGAAGTAAGAAAAGCATTAAAGGAGATCAGTCTTGAGTTTATGATCAATCCAAAAACACAGCTAAGTGAAATATACCTGAACGATGAAAATGTTGAATATGTCATCCGTGACCTGGTTATTGCAGAAAAAGTGAGTGATGTGGCAGCCATAAAAGAAGTAAGGGAGTTTGCCGTTGTGCAACAGAGAAGAATGGGCGCCAAAAAAGGTATTGTGATGGATGGCCGTGACATTGGCACCGTCGTTTTTCCCAAAGCTGAACTCAAAATATTCATGACAGCGGATAATGCAGTAAGGGTAGAAAGAAGGTTTAAAGAACTTTTTGATAAAAATCCCAATGTAAGAATTGAAGAAGTGAAAAATAATCTGGAAATGAGAGATTATACCGACTCACATCGCAAAATAAGCCCTTTAAAAAAAGCAAAGGATGCTTTTGAGCTGGATAATACCTATTTATCTGAGAACCAGCAGTATCAAAAAGCAATGGATTGGGTCAGGCAAAAGATCATTTGAAATATTTATTCACAAAAGCTTGCAAATAACAAAGATTCAAATTATTTTAGCAGCCCGATTGACCTCAATCAATCTTCTTGAACCACTCTCTTTAGAAAAGCCAGCCACAAATCCAGCATTCATAAGTTACCACATCTGTTTGGTTAAAAGAATGAATAGATCTATTATTCAGGCTTTGGCTGACAAAATCTATCCAATCTCTCTTGAAGGATTAATACCATCCTTTATACTTCTGTAAAACTGCAGAGATCCCTCCTATTTAAATAGCCGTGTATCCCATGATCACCTGTAAAACAGGATGATAAAACTCATCATAAACAAGTTGGGCAACCAACTATTCGTAACATGTAAAGCTATTTATTTAACAACAAAACCTTGAGAGCATGAAAAAGATTGTACTAATTTTCGTTTTAATGGCCTCGGCTGCTGCAGTGCAACAGTCTTACGGCCAGGCCTGCCAACCCGGAAACATCCGCCATTGGACAGGTAACGGTGATCCCGGCGACATGGGAGTTGGGCCAGCACCAATTACTATCAATGGACTTTCCGCTGATTGGGAAGCTGTAATTACTGGTCCGTTTGCCTATACGGGTGTAGCAAAGGGTGGATATGAATCTGATCCTTATACATCTCCAATAGCAGGGGGGAATGTGCAAGTAGACGGTTTAAAAGCCGCCGGTGGTTCAAATTTTGACAGGGATTGTCCTGGCCAGAATCACCGCGACCTGCGCTATTTTGCATTTACCTATGATCAGAAAAATGTTTATTTCATTTTCAGAAGGCCGAGTAACAATACGGCACAGGTATCCCTGTATTATTTCATTGACATTAATGTGGACGGTTTCATGAAACAGGGAGAACCTGTTATTCATGTTACTTTCAATAATAGCGGCTCCTCTATCGAAATGGGTTATTATCATCCTGTCGATTTTAATGGAACTGCTGCCGGCTCTTATGATCCGGTAAAAGGGAATATCATGGTGGCATCAGTAAGCAGAATTCAAAACTGCCCGGGTACCACACAATGGACAGTTGGTGCTGCTGATGGATGGAGTATGCCCGGTGATTTTGTAAAGCTTGGGAATGGTGTAAGCTTACCGCCTACGGTGGCTGGCGAGGTATTTTTGGCTAACACTCTTACAGACACTCATATTGACGGAACAGAACCTGGATATGGGGTTGAATTTGCAGTTCCCTGGAAATATTTGGGTATGTATACTGCCAGTGGTTTAACTGGTGGAACAGCCCTGAATTATAATAATGTTTTCACATGGCATGTATCATTAGTAGGTGGTAATAGTGGAGTTAGTGGTGCAGAAGATAATGCAGGCGGATGTTGCTCAGGTTTGGCTTTTTCAGGTAATGCTAATACAGACCTGACTTCTTCATCTACTATAGCACTTGCTGATCCTAAAAGACAATATAGGGTTAGACTTACTTATACAAATCAAGTGAATCTGCCGACAAACGTTACTATGGCACAAGTTAGTTTTTCAAACGTTGTACAATATGGCATTACTCCTCCCGATCCAACAACTCAATATACAGTTACAGTATATCCAGGTGATGGCTCTGGCAATCCAGTAGGCGGCGGACAGTCTTACGTATATAGCTCGGGCACTAATCCTCCTTATAATTTTATAAGTAGTGGTGCGGATGTAGTAATCCTGTGTGCCGCTGCTCCAGCTACTGTTGAATTTATTGTTGATATTGACTTTGGAATACCATATCACACAAAGAGCGCAACAGCTAGTTTCTTAACGGGGAATCAATTCAATGTTAACACAATTACATGTGGACAATTGGGTGAATCCGGTGATGAAGTGCCTGTTGGTGTTCAGACCACATTACCTGTGATCTTCCAATCTTTCACAGCTACAAGGAATCATTCTAGTGTATTGCTTAAATGGGAAACAAGTCTTGAGCAGAATTCAAGCGGGTTTGCTGTTGAACGTAATATCAATGGAACATGGCAGCAAATTGCATTCGTTCCTTCACAGGCAGTTGGTGGAAATAGCATTGATGTATTAAGCTACCAGTATATAGATCTCAATAATACGAAAGGGATAACTCAGTACCGCATCAGGCAGGTTGATTTTGACAACAAGTCAAAATACACGGAAGTCCGCACAGTTCGTGGAGATGGTCAGCTTGGAAAAGTAATAGTTTATCCTAATCCAAGTATGGACGGAAAAGTGAATGTCTCATTTGAAGATGCAACAACAAGCCGCGAAGTATCCTTATTTGATATGAGTGGCAGGATGATAAGACAAGTAAAAGCAGTAACAAGTAATAATATTACGATTGAAAACCTGACTCCGGGAATGTACACTCTCAGGGTGGTAATGCCTGAAACCGGCGAACAGGTGGTGAACAAGATTGTCGTGAACAAACGATAAATGCTCAGGGTTTTTAATTAAACCTCGGGGATGGCCTTTTGGCTGTCCCCTTTTTTTTTATCATTACAAAAAACAAATTTTGTAATGATAGATCATTGTTCCAGGAATTTTTTTAGATCTTCCAGCACTTTGGGCCATGCTTCTTTGACTGAATCATAAAACCAATCCCAGTCACCCCCATGTTGATAACCGCCCTGTATGAGGCGGAGTGCAGTAACATTATTATCCTCCTGTAGTTTGATGGACAGGAAAGTAGGTCCCAGTATTTGTTT
>DATHDV010000063.1:0-4654 GCA_035318845.1 Chitinophagaceae bacterium | reverse complement strand
TTTATCAATACTCATCCGGGATCGGTCAGGAATAAAGAGGCGAATGAGATCATAGATATTTGCCGGGTCAAACTGGAAACCAAGGATCGTCAAAGTGCACAATTATATTATGACCTTGGCCAATTCAGGGCGGCAGGCGTAGCGTTCAGCGCATTGCTGAACACCTTCCCTGAATCAATGAGGGCAGACGAATATAAATTAATGATCATAAAATCATATTACCGTTTTGCAGAACTGAGTGTAGACGAAAAGAAAGTAGAAAGATATGAACAGGTGATCAATGAATGCAATGAGTTTGCTGACCGTTTCCCTGAAAGCAAACTGAAAAAAGATGCAGATGAATTTTTAAACTTATCTCAAGCTAATATTAAAAAATTAAACAATGAGCAAATTAAGACGCTAGCTTAGCGCCGGCATTACCAATAATGTTGAGACCCGCAACCTTGATGACATCAAGGGTAAGACAGGCAACCTGTATGAATCAATTTCTATTGTTGGAAAAAGAGCTAACCAGATAAACATTTCTTTGAAAGAAGAATTGCATAACAAACTGGAAGAATTTGCCAGTCATACCGACAGCCTGGAGGAGATCCATGAAAACAAAGAGCAGATCGAGATCTCAAGGGCTTATGAAAGAATGCCTAACCCGGCTTTGCTTGCCACACAGGAATTTATGGAGGATAAAGTTTATTTCCGCAAGGGTGAAGATGAGCTTTTCAGCTAAAAACACACCGGTAATAAGATAAATATTTCAGCGATGGTCTTCCGTCGCTTTTTTACTTTTAACCGGTGATTATTTGAGTGGCTATGAGCTTTTATAAGTAAATGGTATTTTTGTAAGAGCATGTTAGATGGAAAAAAAATATTACTGGGTATTACAGGCAGTATTGCTGCCTATAAATCCATTTACCTGGTCCGTTCGCTGGTAAAGGCCGGTGCGGAAGTGAAAGTAATAATCACCCCATCTGCAAAGGACTTCGTGTCACCGCTTACACTTTCAACACTAAGCCGTAACCCGGTATTAACTGATCTTTTTGACGGGCAAAGCTGGGCCAACCACGTAATGCTGGGCCGCTGGGCCGATGTGATGATCATTGCACCGCTAAGCTGCAATACCCTGGCAAAAATGGCCAATGGTCAATGTGATAATCTTTTGCTGGCCGTTTATCTTTCTGCCACCTGCCCGGTAGTAGCAGCACCGGCCATGGATGAGGACATGTGGCACCATCCTTCTACCCGGGAAAATATCAGCAAGCTTGAATCTTTTGGCAACAAAATAATCCCTGTCGAAAAAGGTGATCTTGCCAGTGGCCTCTATGGAGAAGGCAGGATGGCTGAGCCCGAGCAGATCATTGAATTCATTAATAACAATTTTTTTTTGACCCGCCGGCTACTGGGTAAAAAGGCAATTGTAACAGCAGGACCTACTTTTGAATCCATTGACCCGGTCCGTTTTATTGGTAATCATTCATCGGGTAAAATGGGATTGGCTATTGCAAAAGAATTACATAACTGCGGGGCTGATGTAACATTAATTATGGGACCATCGCAGCTTGATCTTTCCGCTAATGGTATTGCATTGATCAAAGTGACAACTGCTGAAGAAATGTATGCTGCCGCCAATGAAATATTTGATAAAGCAGATATTGCAGTCATGGCGGCCGCGGTGGCAGATTATACTCCTGCAACAAAGACCGGAGAAAAGATCAAAAAGAATGAAGAGAAGATCGTCATTGAACTGGCAAAGACAAAAGATATCCTGAAAAGCCTTGGTGAAAAGAAAAAACCAGGACAGGTATTAGTGGGGTTTGCGCTGGAGACGAATAATGAAAAAGAGAATGCACTCGACAAGCTGAAGAAAAAAAAAGCTGATATGATCGTTTTGAATTCACTCAGGGATGAAGGCGCCGGTTTTGGACACGATACAAATAAGATCACTATATTCGATAAAGGAGGACAGGAATTTGATTTTGCCAAAAAAACAAAAGAAGAAGCAGCAAAAGATATTGTTGATACTATAATCCGTCTGTATTATGCGTAAGAAAATTTTAATTTTCCTGGCTTTTATTGTTTTCTCCGTTACCGTTCATGGGCAGGAGATCCAGGCCCGCCTGTCGGTGATCGTAAGTAAAGTAAGTACGCAGGTTGATAAGAAAATATTCCAGACACTTCAAACATCGCTGATCAATTTCTTAAACAGCCGCCGCTGGACCAATGATTTATTTCAATCCAGTGAAAAAATTCAATGCAATTTTTTACTGACCATCGACGAGGACAAAGGGAATAATGTATTTAAAGGAAAACTAACCGTACAGGCAGCCCGTCCTATATATAATACCACGTATGATTCTCCCATTATGAATTTTCTGGATGACAATGTCACATTCCGTTATGTGGAGTTTCAACCTATCGAGTTTAACGAGAACAGGGTGCAGGGTAATGATCCTTTAGCAGCTAATCTTACAGCCGTACTGGCTTATTATGTGAATATAATTCTTGGATTGGATTATGATTCATTTTCCATGAAGGGGGGGGATGCATATTTTCAAAAAGCCTGGAATATTGTGAACAACGCCCCGGAAAACAGTGATATCGGTGGGTGGAAATCTTATGAAAGCATACGCAACCGTTACTGGCTTGCTGAAAATTTCAATAACAACCGGTTTGCGCTGATACACGATGCCCTGTATTCCTACTACCGTTCAGGCATGGATATTTTTTTCGAAAATGAAGATGCAGGACGTACGGGTATTTTAAACTGCCTGAACTTTCTCAACACCATCAACAACGAAAATCCTAATTCCATGGCGCTGCAATTCTTCTTCCAGGGGAAAAGCAATGAATTTGTGAAAGTCTTCAGCAAAGCAAGGGCCGAGCAAAAAAACATGGCCAGGGATCTACTGACAAAGCTCGACATCACCAATGTCAATGCGTATAAAGAATTGAAATGAGGACCGGACTGCTGATAATCTGTTGTTCACTTATTATTGCCGGGTGTAAAAATAAAAACAGGATCCCTGCTAACATTATCCCGCAAAAAAAAATGCAGGCCGTTTTATGGGATATGATGAGGGCTGATCAATTCCTCGCTGATTTCGTACTCAACAAAGATTCAAGTCTTGATAAAAGGACCGAGAGCATAAAGCTTTACACCCGGGTATTTGCCATTCATCATATCAGTAAGGAACAGTATGAGAGAAGCTTTTCTTTTTATAAAACACATCCTGCTTTATTTAAGGTAATAATGGATTCATTGAGCACAGCAAAAACAGAGGCGCCTACTGAAATGATCAAACAGCCTGTTCTCCCGGACAGCCTTCAGGCATCGCCCGGTAAGATGCATCGGGTCGACAGCATAAAATCTTTGCGAAGAAAAAAGGACGTCCTTTGATCAAAAGCCATACATATTTATAGGTACAACTTTCCTAATTTTAGCACTTAATATTTTTTTAAATGAATAAAGTTGTTGCTGATGCCAGCGATGCGGTAAAAGATATCGGGGATGGTGCCTTGCTGATGCTGGGTGGATTTGGGCTTTGTGGCATCCCGGAAAATTGCATTGCTGCATTGGTAAAAAAAGGCGTGAAGAATCTTACCTGTATCTCCAATAATGCCGGTGTGGATGATTTTGGAATTGGCCTGATGCTGCAACAGAAGCAGGTGAAAAAAATGATCTCTTCTTATGTGGGGGAAAATGCAGAATTTGAACGGCAACTGCTCAGCGGCGAACTGGAAGTGGAACTGATCCCGCAGGGAACGCTGGCTACCCGGTGCATGGCGGCAGGATACGGTATGCCCGCTGTGTACACACCTGCCGGTGTAGGAACAGAAATAGCGGAAGGAAAAGAAGTGAGAAAATTCAATGGCAAAGATTACCTGCTGGAGTTTGCTTTTGATGCAGACTTTGCAATTGTAAAAGCCTGGAAAGGCGATACGGATGGTAACCTGATCTATAAAGACACGGCCAGGAATTTTAATCCCTTAATGGCCATGGCAGGAAAAATAACCATTGCAGAAGTGGAAGAATTACTGCCGGCAGGTCACTTGCATCCCAATGCTATTCATACGCCGGGTATTTATGTACACCGCATTTTCCAGGGAAAGAATTACGAGAAAAGAATTGAACAAAGAACAGTGAGAAAGGTCAAATAAGTCAAACAGGGGTCATATGGGTCTTACAAAAGAACAGATCGCAAAGCGCATCGCCAGGGAACTCAAAGATGGCTATTATGTAAATCTTGGGATCGGTATTCCAACATTGGTGGCTAACTATATTCCGCAGGGAATAAGTGTTGTACTCCAAAGTGAAAATGGTTTATTGGGCATGGGGCCATTTCCTGTAGAAGGAGAAGAAGACCCTGACCTGATCAATGCGGGAAAACAAACTATCACTACAGTTCCGGGTTCTGCCTTTTTTGATTCTGCCATGAGTTTTGGTATGATCAGGGCAGGCAAGGTTGATCTGACAGTATTAGGCGCCATGGAAGTAAGCGAGGAAGGAGATATTGCGAACTGGAAAATACCCGGCAAAATGGTAAAGGGAATGGGCGGCGCCATGGACCTGGTGGCCAGCGCCAAAAATATTATTGTAGCCATGATGCACAGCAACCCGAAAGGTGAGTCAAAGCTGCTGCCGAAATGTACACTCCCGTTG
>DATHDV010000062.1:0-17954 GCA_035318845.1 Chitinophagaceae bacterium | reverse complement strand
TGACCTGTTGAGCCGGCCTGATCTTGAAAAATTTATGGCCATACTTGCAGGGGAAAAAGTCAAATTCATTTCACTACTGCTTGCAGATATACAGTCCATTGCTAATTTTGTTACAAGCGAATATTCTCTTCAGCAAAGGCTTGTAAAATTTTTTACAGGCATGCTTATCCCCGGTCTTACCATAGAAGCTGCGATCCAAAAATGGATGGACCATGTTGACACAAAATACCCGGGGCAGATCCTGAAGGTCAATACAGAAAAAATAACCCGTGCTGATATAAAAATGGTTGTAAGCAGGGCACAAATGACTACGCATACAACAAAAGATAGTGCTAAAGAAAAGGCAGGTATTCCCCGGGAAGGATTACTACAGCAGGAAAGTGAAAAAAGTATTTCAAAAGAAGATTTTGCGCAGGAGCAAAAAGATGAAACCCTAAAAGCAAAAAAGAAAAGGGGATCAACTGCAACGAAGTCTAAAGACAAAGTCATTGCTGATGCTGAAAAGAAAGTCATTGCTGATGTTGAAAAGAAAGTCATCGCTGCGGTTGAAAGGAATGATACCACGCCGGGCGATGATGAGTTCAGGAAGACACTGCAGGAAGGTGTTTACATCGACAATGCCGGGGCCGTTATCATTGCGCCTTTTCTTAGATCTTTATTTTCAAGGGTTGGCCTGTTAACAGGTAATGATATCAATGATGTTGATAAGGCCTTGCTTCTCTTACACTATTGTGTTACAGGAAATACAAGACCTGCAGAATTTGAATTGCTTTTTCCTAAAATACTATGTGGTATCAGTGCTGAAAATGCAATAACAACCGATGTACTGTTAAGGGAAGAACAGTTGGCCGAAGCAGATGAAATGCTTTTGTCGGTGATTGAACATTGGGCTGTATTAAAAAACACATCGGTGAAGGGACTCCGGGAAGCTTTTTTGCAGCGCAATGGTAAACTAACTTTGATCAACAATGAATGGCGGTTGCAGGTTGAACAAAAAAGTTATGATATGCTTTTGCAGCAATTGCCCTGGAACATCAGTATGATAAAATTGCCCTGGATGAAAAATTTATTAAAAACAGAATGGGTATAAGAAATTTATTTTTAAGACACGCATGAGTACTGTTGCCGATAAAGTCACAAGGACTGTTACGCCTGTTCAGCGACAGGCTGACCAGTCTCCTTTTTTCAGCAGGAAAGAGGATGCTGGCTTTTTTGGCAATAAAGAAAGTTTCTTTCCTACAGCAACTATACAAGCTAAACTTTCGGTAAGCAGCCCTGACGATCCGCAGGAAAAAGAAGCAGATGCCATGGCCGACCACGTGATGCGGATGCCTGAACCTGCTGCCGCACCCGCAGCTAAAGAAGAAGAAAAACTGCAAAAGAAAGAGGAGGATAAGAAGGAAGAGCAGGTGCACGCCAAACTGGGATCGTCTCCTGTAATGGTTCAAACCAAATGTGAATCATGTGAGAAAGAAGATAAAGCACAGGCTAAATTATTCCGGATGATTCAGCGGAGTGAGGATGGGTCTTCATCATCAATGGATATGACTGATGGAGATTCCGGTTCCGACTATTCTGTTGATCGCAAACATATTTCACTGCATCATTCAGATGTTGTTCAACGCAGCGGAAGGGGCCCACCCGGAAGCTCCATACCGTTTGATCATTCATTATCTTCTTCAAAAGGAAGTGGCAGCGCTTTGCCCGGCGATACCAGGCAGTTTATGGAAAGCCGCTTCAATGCCGACTTCAGCGGTGTTCGTATTCATACAGGCAGCTATGCGGAAAGTATGAGCAGCCAGATTCATGCCCAGGCTTTCACACATGGCAATGATATTTATTTTAATGCCGGTAAGTTCTCACCTTCTACCAGCCAGGGAAGCACATTGCTTGCTCATGAATTAACTCATACCATACAACAAGGAGCAAGCCAGCACAACACATCAACTGCTGCCAATTCATCATCCGGTACTTCTGTTTCAGCAAAACCTCTTTCCGTATCAAGAAAGGAAATTATTCACCGGAGTGCCGATGTACCTGTGCAGCTTACCAATGCAGTAGAAAAAGCAAAAACCGTTGAAGGAAAAATTGATGCCAATAAACCACAGGCCGACGGCAACCGTACCGGTTGGGAAAACTTAGTGGAGATATTTAAGACCACTTTTGGAGAAGATAAAATCATTTCTGGTGCCGGGGGAAGCAGTGTGAAAGGGGCCGTTGCCGAAGAGGATATCAAAAAGAAAAGAGAGACAAGCGGTGCTGTAGTTGATAAGACCTCACAAACCGATCGTAATTCAATTCCAAAAAGTGTAATGGGTACCAGGGATGCCATGCCAAGCTGGTGCGGCATTTTTGTATTCTGGGCTTTGAATAAGAGCGGTGTCCCGATGCCTAAATGGCAATTAGGTGAACGAATGATAAAACCCGAAGCTGCAAGATTACCGGGTGTTACACCATTGCCGGGAGATATTGCATACCGTAATGCATTTTCACATTTTGCCATTGTGGAAAGCGTAAATGGAAATACTGTTACCACCGTTAATGGCAACACTGCAGGGGAAGATAACCTGGGTGGACAGGTACAGACTAAAGATCACCCGATAGCGGAATGGACCGCATTCTTTAATCCGCTATTGATCATGCAGGGTAACCTGGGTAGTGGGGAAGGGCCTGCTGAAGAAAAACCAAAAACTCTCCGGGAATTACGAAGTGAATTATTTAATGTAAACAGGAAAGAAGATCCGGGAATAACCGAGGAGACAGAGGAAACAAACAAAACAAATGACACAAACGATTTGAATATCGGGGCTAAACCCGAATTAAGTTCCTGGTCGGTAAATGGCGATGGGGCATTACATACAAGCTCAATTCAACCAAAGACAGAACAGGAAGAGTTACAGAAAAAAGATGAAGAACCTAAAGAAGAAGAAAAAACAGTTTCACCAAAACTGTTTACTCTTCAGGCAAAGGCCTGCAATGGGTGCGGGACAGAACACGATTATATGACAGCTGATATGCCTGTTGCTTCATCTCCTGTAAACATTCAGAATAAGGGAATTGAAAACACAGATAACAGTTCTTTGACAACAGAAGGTAATGAAATGGCGATGCCTGCAGAAACGCATAGCCGTGGACCACCTGTGCAGCTGCACAATAATGGAAATACCATTCAATGCGGTTGGTTTGATGATGCGCTTTCATTAGTGAACTCTGCTATTGATTTTGTAGCCGAGGGTCTTGAAGCAGGTAAGCGTTTATTGCTGAATGAAGCAAGGGATTTTGTGATGGCCATTCCCGGCTATAAGGCCTTGCGGGTAGTTTTAGGTTCGGACCCGATCACCGGGGAAGAGATAGAACGTAACGGTCACAATTTCATTGAAGCTGCTTTTGATATTATGCCCGGTGGCAATTTGCTGTATGATAAACTTAATGAACTGGGCGCATTGGATGAAGCAGCACAATGGATAGATAACGGGATCGCAGCCATAGAAGGATTGGTGCGCAATGTAGTAACAAGGGTTGAAGCTTTCTGGAACGGGATAACATTGGAAAGTCTTGCATCGCCATCCCAGATCTTTGAAGATGCCGGTAATATCATTCACAGCACCATCAGCAGCATTGTTGATTATGCTGTAAGGGCGGCAACGGAATTACTGGAGATCGTTAAGCGCTGGTTACTTACCCAGGTTGTTGGTTTCATAAGAGAAAGAACCACTGCCTATCCATTGCTTTGCGTAATAATAGGACAGGATCCGATCACAGAAGAAACGGTGGAAAGAAATGGGACTAACATTTTAAGTGCCATACTGGAGCTTGGAGGAGAAGAAGGTGTTCAGCAGCGGACCCAAATGCAGGAAACGGGAACATTCCAGAAAGCTGCAGATTGGATCGACCGGGGAATAGGAGTGTTCAGCAATTTACTGCAAACCATCAGGGATAATTTCGGTTTGATATGGAGCGTGGTTTCTATTGATGCTTTAATGCATCCGATAGACAAGTTTACCGAAATATACAACACGTTTGCAGGACCGGTAATGGATGTTTTAAGATTTGTTGGTGATGTGGCCCGGATCATACTGCAGTTTATCAAAGAGGCTTTGATGCAGCGGCTGAGTGCATGGGCAAGAACAGTGAGGGGCTATTACCTGGTAACGGTCATTATTGGTAAAGATCCGTTTACCGATGCTGTTGTTGAAAGGAATGTAGAGAACATCATTCACGGGTTCATGAGTTTGATGGATGGAGGTGAAGAGCAGTTCAACCAGATGAAAGAATCGGGGGCCATTGCAAGAGCTACCCAACGGATCGATGCAGCAGTGGCAAGGCTTAATATGACGCCTGCATCCATTGTTCAATTGTTCATTGATTTATGGAACAGTTTCAGCATAAATGATCTTGCAGACCCGATTGCTGCATTCCAGCGGATCATCGCAACATTCGGGGAACCGATCGGCCGGTTGATAGCTTTTGTAGTGGAGATTGTGAAGATCGTTGTAGTGGTCATATTGGAAATAATGAATTTCCCGTTTGACCTGATCAACAATATCATTACCCGTACAATAGCTGCCTTCCACAGGATCAAAAACGACCCGATAGGATTTTTGAAAAACCTTTTAAGGGCGATCAAGCAGGGCTTCATCCAGTTCTTTAATAATATTGTTACGCACCTGATCAATGGGGTTGTCGGGTGGCTGATGAGTGAACTGCGTGATGCAGGAATACCGGAGCTTACTGATTTTTCATTGCGTGGGGTGATCGGTTGGGTACTGGAAGTGCTGGGTATAAGTATGGAAAAGATCTGGGAAAAACTGGCAGCACACCCCCGTATAGGTCCCGAAAGAGTGGCGAGGTTGCGCAGCATGATCAATACACTCGATGGTATCTGGACATTTATCAAAGATGTCCAGGAAAGAGGCATCGCCGCCATTTGGGAAAAGATACAGGAACAGTTAACCAACTTATGGAATACGGTAATTGATGCTGTGAAGAACTGGGTGATGGAGCGTATCGTTACACAGGTAACGGCGAGATTGCTGAGTATGCTCGACCCGACAGGTATCATGGCGGTTGTAAATAGTTGTATAGCCATTTACAGTGCCATTCAGAGTTTCATAAAATACCTGCGGCAAATGCTGGAAGTAATTAATTCATTTGTAAATGGTGTGGCAGATATAGCAGAAGGAAATGTAACCACCGCTGCAAATTATTTAGAAAATACAATGGGTAGAGCCATGCCGATAGTAATTGGATTCCTTGCCAACCAGGTTGGATTAGGAGGAATAGGAAGAAGAGTTGGCGAGATGATCGAAAGAGTGAGGGAAATGGTTGACCAGGCATTGACCTGGTTGGTGAACAGGGCGGTGGATACGGGTTTTGCGATCTTTGACAGGCTGATGGTAATGGGCGCAAGTGCAAGAGATGCTGTATTAGGATGGTTGGGACTCAAAAAAGAGTTTAATGCTGAAGGAGAAACGCATAAAATTTTCTTTAAAGGAAATGAAGCATCGGCTCAATTATGGATCGCCAGTGATGAAATACCTTTCCCGACATTGTTGGCAAATAAACAAACGGAGATCAATGGAATTACAAATGCGACAACAAAAGCAAACAAACAAAGCGCATGGAATAGCGCTAATGGAATTTATAATAATGATATAGTAAGAATAAAAACATCGCTGTCATCTGAAACGGATCAACAAAGGAAGAATAATTACCAAAATGAATTAAACATGAAGTTTAATGAAATCGTTCCGCATTTGCTTATACTTGGTATTGGGTCAGCGTCGGGCCAGTTACCGGATACGATAGTCCAACTTGGGTCTCCCGGAGGAAAGGCATCTTGGGTGGAGGCTGATCCATTAACAAAAAATAACAGCAGGATGCCGAGAAGGGCAAGCGCAAATCCGCCGGGCTGGGTAGGACATATAGATACAATAGAAGGGTATGAAAGTATTTATGAGAGACTTCACTTATTGCATTTTGATTTGGGCGGACGGGGTACCGATACGGGTAACCTTACCCCAGGAACGAGAACAGAGAATGGAAATATGTATAACCAGGCTGAAGGCAATGCCATAACACTAGTACATACCAATAACAGGGTATTGTGGTACAGATCGGAGATAACAGGGTACAGGACTGATGCAGGATTTACTGATTTTGCGGAAGGTATCAGGGTTAAATATGGTTTCAAAGAAAAGAATGATTCAAATGAATGGGTAAGAGTAGGAGACGTTATTTATGATAATGTTTTCCCATTAACAAAACCAAGCGCACCAGGTCCAAGAGATCCCGTACCTTCAATAAGAACGATGGCATATGATTATTGGGAAAGTGTCCTTAACACAATTCCAGGAAGGCCTACCCGTGACGATTATAGGGCGTTCGTTAACGCCCGAAATCGCCGGACGACAGCATATAGCATCTGGACAGACTTCACTGGCAGCACTGAGTTTCTCGCTTTGAAAGCTAAATATCCAAATATTGAACAATGGTTCCTGGATGCAATTACCGCTGGAAAACTTAGAGGTATTTAAATATGATATTGGAGACAGTAAATAGCTTAAAGAAAATGCTTAACGAGGCGAATGTTCAAAACATTGTTTTTGAAGTTGCAGATCCGATTCATAGAGAGAAATTCAAAGACATCCAGGAAGAATTTTCAGTAGAAATAGATGAACAAATTAAGAAAGTGTATGCTTCCTTTAACGGGTTAAGGGTTAAATGGGAATACGAATCCGCCAATACAAAAAAAGATTCAGGACCTGTGGAAGGAAGTGTCCGCATATTAAAGTTTCAAGATATGATGATCGGTTTTGACGGACATATGTGGAGAAACGAGTTATGGATGGATAATATGAAGAAGGATACCCTTGGTTTTTATCAAAGACTTAAGCCGTTTGATTATTATGCAACGGAGGCAGTTCAATGCGTATGCGTTGAAATGACCTCTGATCGAAAATTAACCGCCAACCTGTGGATCTATGATCAGGGATATGAACCACTCCGGCTGAATATTACTTTGGAAGATTATTTTATAATGCTTTTAAAATCGAAAGGTATTTGGGGTTGGCAGTTTTTCTATACAAATATCAATTTGGCCGAAAAGAAGAATAAGATAGTCAGGGATAACTGCAAGTTTATAATCGACAATTATGGTAAAATCTTTAATGACGGATTTGAAAAAGAATTGGTAACAATTTTTGAAAAACTACAAAAAGGAAAATCATGAAACCTTCTCTCACCCGCCGCTACCGCCGCCGCAGCACGCCAACAAAAACGGAAGGAGCTTTTTTTAAAAAAGAAAGCCAGGAAACTTTTTTTGGTGCTGCTGAACATGAAACGTTCTTTCAGCCTGCTGTTACTACAGCCCCGGCACAAAGTATACAGCGTAAATGCGACAAATGTGAGGAAGAAAATAACGTGCAAAGAGCGGAAGACAAGAAAGAGGAGGATAAAAAAGTAATGAAAAAGGAAGACAAAAAAGAGGAAGAAAAAGTTCAACGGCAACCTGAAAAGAAAGAGGAAGAAAAGGTAATGAAGAAAGAAGATAAGAAGGAGGAAGAAAAAATTCAGCGACAACCGGAAAAAAAAGAGGAAGAGAAAGTAATGAAGATGGTGGAATCGAAAGAAAAGGATAAGGAAAAGGTTCAGAAAAAAGAAGGTGGTGCTTCCTCCGGGCCTTCAGGAAGTTTTAGCGGCTATGTCAGTTCACTTAGTGGTAAAGGAAATACTTTACCAGCCCAGGCCAATTATTTCTTTTCATTCAAAATGGGCCACGACTTCAGTAATGTAAAAGTGCATACGGATAAGGAAGCTGCGCAATCTGCAAAAGCCATCAATGCAAAAGCATATACTCTTGGAAATAATATTGTTTTTAATGAAAGCCAGTACAATCTTGAATCCGGCGATGGAAGAAAACTAATGGCGCATGAGCTGACGCATGTGATGCAGCAAAGCGGTCAAAAGCAGGATGCTCATTTATTAAGGAAAAAGTTGGCACCGGATAAATCAAAAATGACGACGAAAGGCCATGTACCCGGCAACACGGTTATTTGTTTAAAAAGATGGACATACTGCAGCGCCCCTTATTCCCCGGGATTATGGGCAGCAACTGTAATCTATCATTGCCCCATATTTATCTGGCCGGGAATAATTCTACCCGGCACAACAAAAGAAGCTTATGTAACTATCCCTGATGAATTTATTGGTACCGGGCCAAGAGGAGGCCGGCTATATCGTTGCAGAAATAAAGCTCTTGTATTTTCCGTGTTATCAGCTGCGGATATTGCCGCTGCCGCTGCCACAAGAATGATGCTCTTTCCAGATTTTGATTCCTGTCATGCCGGATTCAGAACAAATTTAACTGCAGCCCTGCATATTGCTTTTGCACCAAGCGGCGGTGGTCCATCTGGTATCAGGGTAAATGGGACAATACCGGTTGGTGGATTTCCTTGTTAATTCATATTGCTAACTTTGTAACAGTATGCTCTACACCCTCCACAAAAATATCATCCCTTCCTTCGCTGTGGAAACAGCTATGACTGACCTGCGCCAGGTTATTGTGCAGCGGATGAACAGTCATTTTGATAAAAATAATTTCCGCTTTGACAAATGGATCAAAGAAACCTTTAACGGCGATCTTATCAAACAGGATATTGTAAAACATTTACCACAATTACCAAACACGGATGAATGGATCACACTGATGCTGGCCCTGGTCCCGCATATACAACCAGATTTTTTTGCTTCTATCATTTCAGAGCATCTTCCTTCCGGCGGTGATTTCCCTGAATTCGGTGGTGTAAAGGCAAATAATCACAGGGGCTTATTGCCCACGGGAGAAACGGTCCAGTTCATACTTGCCGGAAGTAATATTGAAAACCGCCTGAATGTTCACGAGCTTTTTTCCGAAGGACATTTTTTTCACCGCAACGGTATCCTCTGGCTGGAACCTGTAAAAGAAGGAGAACCGGTCATGAGCGGCCGCATCATTATCGGGCAGGATTGGGTGGACAAAATTTTATTTGATAAAGAAACCGTACCAAGATTCGGATTGGATTTTCCTGCCAAGAAAATAACTACCGAAATGATCTGGGATGATGTGGTGCTGAACCCACTTACCATGATGCAGGTAAAAGAGATCAACAACTGGCTCAGGTACCATCATCAATTTGCCGAAGACGATAACCTGAAAAGAAAAATAAAACCCGGCTTCCGTGTTTTATTCTATGGCCCTTCAGGAACAGGAAAAACATTAACCGCAGCCCTGCTGGGAAAACAATTTGAAAAAGATGTGTACCGCGTTGATCTTTCACAAATTGTTTCAAAATATATTGGTGAGACGGAAAAAAACCTGGAAGGTGTTTTTAGAAAAGCCGAGACTAAGAACTGGATCCTGTTTTTCGATGAGGCTGATGCATTGTTCGGTAAACGTACCAATGTGCAGAGTGCCCATGATAAATACGCTAACCAGGAAGTAAGTTATCTATTGCAACGGGTGGAGGATTTTCCCGGGCTGATGATACTGGCTTCCAATTTTAAAAATAATCTTGATGAAGCCTTTCTCCGGCGTTTTCATTCGCTGATACATTTCCCCATGCCCAATACTTCAGAGCGATTAATACTCTGGCAAAAAACAATGCCGGCTGGTCTTAAAGCTGATAAAACGGTTGACCTGGAAGAGATTGCCAGGAAGTTTGAATTAAGCGGGGCGTCTGTTCTTAATGCTGTTCAGTTTGCTACACTGCAGGCTTATGCCCGCAACGATAATACAATTTATCAAAAAGACCTGCTGGACGGGATCCGCAAAGAATACCTGAAAGAGGATAAATCGTTTTGAAATTGCTTTTCGGGATATTTTTAATCTTCATTTGTAAGCCGGCATTGGGTCTTCAATTAATACCTTAAAATAGAAGAGAAGCCATTATATTTGCACTCCCAATAAAATCGGGAAGTAGCGCAGGCCGGTAGCGCACCTGGTTTGGGACCAGGGGGTCGCAGGTTCGAATCCTGTCTTCCCGACATAAATAAGTCAGGTTTTACACCTGGCTTTTTTTATTGACCGGTCGTGCCGATCATATCGGGTCTTACCGACTTTGGCTTTTTGAGCCACTTTTTTATGCATTAAAGCAATTACGATCACATTTATCTAAATCCTAAACCACTTCATTCGTCGCTGATGATATTGATTTTTTTAAGAATAAAGCCGGGAAAACGGATCTAATGTTGCGGATGATTTGAATGATGGTGGCGCCGATTATTTTCAGGTCAAGCCATAAACTGGCTTTCCGAACGTATTGCGCATCCCAGTAATACCGGAGAATAATACTATCGTAATCTGCAGTAAGTCCATGATAACCGTTAACCTGTGCCCAGCCTGTGATACCGGGTCTTATAAGATCCCGGAACTGGTAGGATGGTATTACAAACGAGAAGCGGATACAATCAACCAGCATATGCGGTCTGGGTCCCACCACACTCATCTGCCCGGCCAAAACATTAAAAAATTGGGGTAGCTCATCCAGGTTGGTGAGCCTTAGGATCTTCCCTGCCTTCGTTATCCGTTCATCATTTTCTTCGGCCGGCCGATCATCAGCTTCCTGGTTTTGTATCATTGTCCTGAACTTGATACAGTAAAATGCTTTGCCATTTCTTCCGATCCTTTTTTGCCGGAAAAATACCGGACCTTTAGAATCTATAATGATGATCAGTGATATCAGTGGCACGAGCCAGCTCATTACGAGTAATAAAACAAGTGTTGAAAAAAGGAAATCGAAACCACGTTTAAGGAATAAATACTTTTTCCGGCTGGCAACGAAACTACGGATAACACCGTTTTGGCCTTTAGCTGACCACTTGCCGGGAGGTAATTTCAGTGCGGTTGTATTGTGGGCAGAGGTTCTCAAATTATTTTCAATAACTCCAAGGTTCAAATCGGGGAATTCAATAAAAGGTTGCTTTTGGAAATGATACAATTATCATTAAATATTACCGAAGTAAATAAGCTTGAGAATATGCGGAATTTTGCGGCCTGCAAAAAAAGAGTAGTGGAAGCGCTGGCTTATTTTGATATTTTTCAATACCCGTTAACCAGTGAAGAGATCAGGCAATTCCTGTCTGCTAAGGTTGACGAAAATTTCCTGCAGGATTGTCTTTGTGAATTACAGGAGGAAAAAATTATCTTTCTTGCTCATGGTTTTTATTCCATTCAAAATAACCCGCTACTGGCCCACCGCAGAAGGCAGGGAAATCAGTTAGCCGGAAAATTATTGGCAAAAGCATTCAGGATCGGCCGGTTTCTTTACCAGTTTCCCTTTGTCAGGGCCGTTGGCATTTCAGGTTCTTTATCCAAGAACTATGCAGACGAAAAAGCAGACATTGATTTTTTTATTATTACAAAAGCCAATCGTTTATGGATAGCCAGGACCCTGATGCACCTGTATAAAAAGATCACTTTTCTTACCGGAAGGGAACATTTCCATTGCATGAATTATTATATCGATGAAAAAGCATTGCTGCTGGAAGAGAAGAATATATTCACAGCTATTGAGATCAAAACCTTGTTACCGGCATGCGGTGAGCAAACGATAAAACTCTTTTTCGGGATCAATACATGGGCCAATGAATACCTGCCTGCCTGTAATTACCGTCGCCAGGAAAAAACGGATCCACGGGTATCCTGGTTAAAAAAATTCCTCGAATGGATGTTGAATGGAAAGCCGGGTGACCGCCTGGAAAATTATCTTTTCAAGCTTACACAAAACCGGTGGAAGCGGAAAATGGAAAAAGGGAAACGCAATAAAAAAGGACAGACCATGGACCTTATCACCGGGAAACATTTTGCCCGGTCCAATCCCGGAGCTTTCCAGGAAAAAGTACTGGCTTTATATGAACAAAAACTGTCGGGATTGAAACAAACAGGATACCGGGACAATCTTATTGTCTCTTCCGTAAAGTGATTATGTAATAATCGCCGATCAATTTCCACGGCCACTTAGTTTTCCAACTATTCTCTTTTCTTTCAAGGAAACGGTATAACCGGGGATGATCCTCTGCAAAATTTTCCATATAAGAAGGAGGAACAAGTGTGCATAATCCTTCTAACGCAACTACATCAAACGAGTTTTTCAGATGCCTCCTGATAAATGAAGGATCATAATACCAGCAACGGAAATATTCTCCGTCAATTTTTGCTTTTGTTCCTTTTTTCCCGCTGAAACGCCGAAAAGCAGTTTTGAATTTTCCTTTGAAGAGTAATAAGAATTCCCAAAGGCAAAACCGGGGTAATATCACGAATGTTATTAATCCGCCCGGTTTCAATAAATAGTTACATGAAGCAAGCGTTTTTTCTAATTCAGGCGTACAGTTCAACCCTGCGAAATTGGAAAAGATTAGATCATAAGGACCTTTGTGATGCAGGCCATCCAACTCTGTGAAGGAACAAAGCTCAAAAGAAACAGAACTCTCCGTTTTTGCTTCTTTGATTTTTTTGATAGCTACTTCCTGCATACCGGGAGCAATATCTGTTGCATGAATGGTATGGCCCTGCCGGGCAAAATAAATTGCATCTTCACCGGTCCCGGCATTTAGTTCAAGAATAGATGACCCGGGAGGTAAAAATTTTTCAACATGCTCCCTGACCCTTTTTCTTTTGTATTGAATAATGGTATTACCGTTATATAACAGATCAAAATGCGGCGCCTGTTTGCTAAAAGCCGTTGCAGCAGCCTGTTCTTGTATGGTTGTTGTATCATTCAATTTACTACAGTATCAAATTGATTCAATTTTTGTTTGGCGAACCAGGCAGACGGATAATAATACAGAATAGAAAATGCTTTTTTGATCTTTTTGAAGTTCATCGATGCCGGCCTTATGAATATTTTCTTCATCGTTTCAATAGCAAGGTGTTTACGATAACTCTTGTGTACATACCTGTGAAGCTGCTTATAAAAAGCCGGGGCATAGGTATTGCGAAACATCAGCGCTAATTCATCGGAATCGGTCCAGTTGGTTTTTTCCTGCAATTGTGCTTTTACTTTTTCATAAAACACGGTGCCCGGAAGCGGATAGGAAACCGAGATACCAATTTCATAGGGCAACAGCGAATTGATCATATCAATGGTTTTAACAATATCCTCCTTTGTTTCGCCGGGATAGCCGAATTGTATAAAGAAAGAAGAATGTATATTATTTTTTCGGAGTAAATGAGTGGCTTCAAATATCTGTTCCACCCGGGTACCTTTATCCATAGCATCCAATATTTTTTGTGAACCGCTTTCAGCGCCCATCCAGATATTTTCGCAACCAGCCCTGGCAAGGTCCCGGATATAATCTTCCTGTAATAACAGATCGGCCCTTGCCTGTATTTTGAATGTAAAATTTAATTGTTCTTTTTCCACCAGGCCGGCAAACTCATGCACCCAGCCGGGTTTTAATCCAAAGATGTCATCGCAAAACCAAATATGATCGAAGCCATATTTTTCTTTCAGCATTTTCAATTCCATCACTACATTTTGCGGGGAACGGGTGTTGTACCTGTTGCCATAGATTGGCTTGGCGCACCAGTTACATTTAAAAGGGCATCCTCTTGTGGTGGCCATGTTCAATGAAAAAAACCCTTTATGTTTAAGCCATGTTTTACGGTAAGGCTCGATATCAATGATGTCCCAGGCCGGGAAAGGAAGCTCATCAAGATCCTTCATGACATTTCTCCGCACCGTTTTAATTACTGCACCTTTTAACTGGTAAGCCAATCCGGGAATAGAAAGAAATTCTGTTTGTCCGGCGAACCCATCGGTTTTTTCTTCAACCGCTTTTATTACTTCTGTCAACGTTTGTTCTGCTTCGCCCAGGATCACAAAATCGGCGCCTTCCTGTAAATATTGTTCAAAATGATCAGTGGCATCAGAACTGGAAACAATGACCGTGCATCCTTTTTGTTTTGCGAACTTCATCATTTCAAAAGCCGCTTCCCGCATATTGGTGAGGCACATCTTGGTGAGGTAGTTGAAACCATCATCATAGAGCACAAAAAAATCAGGATGATGTTTTTGCAAGGGTAATATCACTTCTTCAGGGCCGTATGCAAACATGGTATCCAGGAAAGAAATTTCATGGCCATACTTTCTCATCAATGCAGCAGCATACAGGGTACCGATGGGAGGATAAGGCTGCCCCGTAACCCATTGCTTCGGATCGAAGCGCATAAAATAGGAATGTGTGAAAAGGATCTTGCTCATTCAATTCAGTTTTGTTCCCGGTGAAAGATTGAGATAACAAACACATTTTACACAGGTATCATTTTTTTCTATATCAAGTTCTTTGCGGAAGCCGATGGCCTCCTCACTATTCAGGATCTTATCCAGCGTTTGTTCCCTGATGTTCCCAATCGGCTCATGAAAAAAACAAGGTCGCACAGTTCCATCGGCTTCCACAACGGCAGAAACCCAGGGAGCATTGCATTTTTTATATGGAAAAGGATTCAAACCATGTAACGCAGCATAATAGCTATGGATCTTTCTTAGTTTGCCGGGGTTTTCTGCAATGAAATGCGGATCAGCAGCATTGCTTTCAATAATGTTTTCTGTAATGACTTTCAGTTCTTCTGTTTCTTTTTCATCCAACATAATCTCATGTTGCCGCTGGTCACTCCATAATACTTCCCTGTTGAAAGCATGACTGCTTACATCGGCAGGCAAAAAGCTGATCTGGTCGATCCCGATCTCTTTTGCTGCATGAATGATCTCAGGCCAGTGCCTGAAGTTCAACCGGTGAATAACCGTTCTTGCTGTGATCTTAAATGCAGGGTCAATACTTTTGATGTGTTGCACCCCTTCTTTTATTTTTTTGAATGCACCGGGAATATTGCGGATGCGGTCATGGATTTCTTCATTGCCATCGAGAGATACAATGATCTCATTCACATATAATAGAAGTTGTTCAGCATTTCTTCTTACCGTAAGCCCCGTGGAAAGCAATGAAACTTTTATGTCCTGTTTTTTGAGTATGTCACAGAACTTGAAAAAATTCGGGTTCAGCAATGCTTCACCGCCCGACATGACCACCCGCCTTGTTCCCAGTTTCTTCAATGAATCGAGTAACCCGTAAATATCCTTTTCCGTAAGCTGTTTCAGGTTTTTATTGTCCTTCCAGATATCACACATCACACACTGGCAGTTGCAGGCGCTATGGGGCATCAATATTACAATGGGCAGCACGCTGATATGATCCGTCTTCAAACTGCGGTAGCGCTGAAAAGTATGATATAGTGATTGTGTGATCGTCATCTCATTCTTTCTTCTCAATTTTATAAATGAAATTCTTCTCAAGCATATTTTGTTTTGTCAGGATAAGCTTAAATGTAAATCCATTCCCAATTGCTAAAGTTTCTATCATCTTTATATCGCAACCATCGCAAAGAACCATCAGCACTTCCGAATTCTTATGTATATAGCCGGCCAGTTGACTGAATAATCCCGAGAAGTATTCGCCGTTCTCTCCGCAATACCAGGCAAAATCCTGGAGTGTTACCGGTTGTTTTTTGTAGTAAGGAGGATTGATGGCAACGATATCAAACGATCTTTTTGATATGGCAGCAAAAAGATCAGACCGGGTTATCTCCGGGTTCACATTATTTTGTACACTATTGATATGAAGGTATTGAATAGCGACAGGGTTGATATCTGTTGCTGTAACCAACGCTCCTTTTTTCGCTGCCTGTATGGCGATCAGGCCGCTGCCGGCTCCTAATTCCAATAAAGTCTTTCCATCCAGTGGCAGCCTGTTAATGTATTGCAGCAGTAGTTGAGTGCTGAAGAAAAAACCAGGATGAAAAACCTGCGGTGGGATCTCGAGACGAATATCTTCATAACGATAGGTTCTCGTTTTAGAAAGATATTTTACCAGCAGGGGCTTATAAGTTTTTGAAACGATATTTTTTAATACAGTTCTCAAAATCCTTCAATTTCAGGTTGACGATATTTCCATAAAATTTGCAATGCTTTCAATTCATAAGGTTTCCAATACAAACCCGTTCTGTAACGGATGGATGAAAGACCCTTCAATATCTTTCTTTTCAATCGGGTGAGCCTGATATCCGAAACAGTTGGGTAATACCCGTTCAGCACCGTTTCAAAATCTTTTATCTTATTGATCATCTCAGGTGTCAGCCAGGGTGTCAACGGATTTTTGCGGAGGTCGAAATTTTCCCATAGCGGGCTGATCCAGTCTTCAAGCTTCTCCGGGAAATGAAACCCGCTTTCCAATACTTTGTTGTACATATCACTGCCTTCGGTCGGCACCGGGCTGTACACATAAATGATGATCTCTGTTTTGGGATTGATTTGTTTTATCTCTTTAATAAAAGCAATGTCCTGTTCAATTTGTTTCATCACTTGTTCAGGAGTATCTGCCGGTGTGCCCAATACAAAAGAATATTCCGGGATGATATCAAACTTCGCCATCCTTGCTGCGAACTTCCTGATACCATCGGCGGTTTGAGTGCCGCCTTTATCCATCTTCTTCAATATCTCGTCATTACCGGTTTCGGCGCCAAAGAAGATCATTTGGCAACCGCTTTCCCGCATCCATGAAATGGATTCGTCAGAATATTTGTCAATGGTATCAATACGCCCTTCACCCCACCAAACCATATTCTCTTTTTTGATCAATTGAGAAAATTCCACTGTTCTTTTTTCAGATACAAAAAAATTGTTATCATGAAACTCAATGGCATTGCCTCCGAAATTTTCTTTTAGATACTTAATATCATTGTAAATAACCTGCGCTGACCGGCCTTTCCAACGGGCATTATAAATAGGAACCACGGCGCAGAAAGAACATTTAAAAGGACAACCATAACTGGAATGATAAGCAATTGTCTTTGTTCCGAGATAAGTTTTACCAAGATAACGACGGATAGGGTAGAAGTCATTTAGTTTTTCATAAGGCAATGCCGGCAGTTCATCCGGTTCATACAATTCATCTTTGATGGTTTTAAGGATCTGCCTTCCTGATTTATAGATCAGGTTATGAATTAATTCGTGAGGTTTATTGTTTTCCAATGCATCCAGTAACGACGGAAAAGTTTTTTCACCAGGGCCATTCACCACAAAATCAACATAACCGGAATTCAAAACAACTTTGGATTGGTTGGATGGAAAGTAACCTCCCCAGATGATTGCGATCTGCGGAAACAGTTCTCTAATTTTTTTTGAAACAGGTATAGCTTGTTTCAATTGCGGGCCGGGCATGGAAGTGATACCGACATATTTGAAACTCCCTTCTGATAAATAGCGATGAATTTTTTCCCAGGGATCGGTTTCCAGATTACCATCCACGATCACATAGTCATACAGCCCTTCAATAGATGATGCAATACTGAGAATAGAATTAGGTATCCTCGGTTTATACTTTGCACTGCGGGGATTAAAAAGCAAGACCCTGTTCATGATAATTTCCGTAAGTCCAGAATTAAAAAAAATTCAATGTAACAAATTGAACGAAAGCCCCCTTTAGGGGGTCTGGGGGCTTCTTTTCCAATCGGGTTAGCGAAGTAAATAGTTGCCCGGCAACCCGTTATTTTGCCTCCAGGTAGCATAGACATTATGAATATGGGCCAGCGTTGATGGATTATCCTGGAACCTTTGCCTGTAAAGGGTTTTGAAGAGCATTACCCGGTGGATGCCGTGTACAAAAGAATCCTGGAGTTCCAGCTCCCGGTAAAAAAGGGTCGATCGGGGCAAGGGCAGTTGTAAATGGGCAGATACCCCGTCACAAAACGGATAATTTTCTTTTTCTTTCATGTCCTGCATATGGTTTTTGCCAAGAGCATAAGCCAATTTATAAAAATCACTATCCACCTGTGAAAGCAGGATGCGGGCCGCACTTATCACCTGCTCGCAGGCTTTTCCATCATGCCTCAATGAAATAATATAAAGATCTTCATTAACGGG
>DATHDV010000061.1:0-13393 GCA_035318845.1 Chitinophagaceae bacterium | reverse complement strand
CAGTTGTTATCTCCTCACCAACCTTCCGCATCATCTCCGCCGCGTTTATCTGCAACAGCTTCAAATCTCCCATCCGGTAAAACTTTTATCACTTCCGTTCTGCCGATGGCGCTTCTTTCTTTAAGGGCATATCCCATTTTTCCCAATGCATCCCTGGTCCCCGGTGAAAAACCTTTTTCTATTTCTAAAGAATCCGGCAACCATTGATGATGAAACTTGGGTTTCCATACCGCATCTTCCGTACTCATTCCAAATTCAATGATATTCACAAGGGTTTGAAAAACAGATGTAGGGATCGTAGTGCCGCCCGGTGTTCCCACAACGAGGTAAGGTTTATTGTCTTTTAAAACAATGGTTGGTGTCATCGAGCTCAACATACGTTTACCCGGAACAATGGCATTGGCATCGCCGCCGATGGCGCCATACATATTCGGAACCCCGGGTTTGATGCTGAAATCATCCATTTCATCATTCAGAAAAAATCCGGCGCCACCCACAACGGTTTTGCTTCCATAAGAATCATTCAGGGTAGTGGTTACCGACACGGCATTGCCATCCTTATCGATCACACTGAAATGAGTTGTCTCTTCACTTTCATAGACGGATGCTTGTCCCGGTTTTATGATCGTACTGGTCCCTGCTTTAGCCGGATCATAATCTTTCATCCTGTTCTCTAAATATTTTTCATTGGTCAATGCTTTGACCGGCACTTTATAAAAATCAGCATCGCCCATATATTCGCCGCGGTCGGCAAAGGCACGGCGTTCCACTTCGGTCATTAATTGCACGGATTGCACCGACTGAAAACCCATGGCAGCAATATTTTTTTTCTCGATCATCTTCATCATCTGGTGGAGTAACAAGCCACCGCTGCTGGGCATGGGCATACCCACTATTTTGTATCCCTTGTAATCAAATGAATATGGTTCCCTGTTCTTTGCTTTATAATTTTTCAGGTCATCCAAAGAAATGATTCCGGCACCCCTTTTCATTTCTTCCACGATCAGGTTAGCTGTTTTACCTTCATAAAAACCGGGGACGCCCTGGTCACGAACCCTTTTCAATGTATTGGCAAGATCTGTTTGTATCAATGTATCACCGGCTGTCCAGGGATCATTTTTTACAAATACCGGCATCACTGAATTGAATTTTTTTAATTCATCCTGCAAACCATTTAACGCTTTAGCTTCCCGTTCACTGATCGCAAAACCTTTTTCAGCAAGATCAATGGCGGGCTGTATCAGTTTTTCAAAAGGAAGTTTTGCATATTTATAGCAGGCAAAAAGACCAGCCACTGTTCCGGGCACTCCACTTGATAATTGCCCATTCTGACTTTTATCAGTTCTTGCCTTACCATCAGCATCAATGTACATATCACGATGAGCTTTGCCGGGTGCCATTTCCCGGTAATCAATTGAAACCAATTCGCCATTGGCTAACCTGGCAACAAAGAATCCGCCGCCACCTAAATTGCCCGCCTGCGGATACACAACTGACAATGCTAATTGTGTGGAAATAGCAGCATCAATAGCATTGCCTCCCATTTTTAATATTTCAACTCCAATTTTACTTGCCAGCGGATGCGCAGATACAACGGCTCCATGGGTACAGGTAATGGTTTTTTGCGAGCTGTATTGATAAGGATCGATCGAAACAACAGCGCTGCTGTTTTTCCTGCTGTTATTGCAGGATAGTACAGCGGAGAAAATAACCAGGAGAAATAAATACTTCTTCATTGGCCGAAAGGTACTTAAATCCTGAAAAAGAAAGTAGTAGGTCAATTTAACCGCTGAGGCGCTGAGAGTGCAGAGCTATAAAGTGCTAATAGAGTTACTCTGCGTCTCAGCCCCTCTGCGGTTACATATACAAATTCAAACTGGTACACTACCAAAAAACAGGAATGCTTATATTGCTTCTTCAAATTTCTTATCATGTTGAAGAAAATGCTGGCTTTTACATTCCTGTCCCTGGTGATATCTGTTGCTGAAGCACAACTTAAGTCCCCGGAAGAGTTTTTGGGATATAAAATAGGAAGCCGCTATACGCCGCACTGGAAGATCGTCAATTATTTTAACCATGTAGCGGCCAATGCATCTTCGCTGATGAAACTGCAGCAATACGGCGAAACCAATGAAGGACGACCCTTGCTGCTTGCTTTCGTTTCATCGGCAGAAAATATTTCAAACCTGGATAACATCCGCAAGAATAATCTTCGCCTGGCCAATCTTGGTACTGATAAACCCGATAGCTATCGGGTAGCTGCGGAAGAAAATGCCCCGGCTATTGTTTGGCTCAGTTATAACGTGCATGGCAATGAAGCATCCTCATCCGAAGCAGCCATGCTGGCTGTATATGCTTTGGCCGATCCATCCAATACCAAAACAAAAGAATGGTTAAAGAATACAGTGGTCATCATTGACCCCTGCATCAACCCGGATGGAAGGGACCGCTATGTGAATTGGTATAATTCTGCAGTTGGAAAAAAATTCAACCCGCAACCGATGGCAAGAGAACACCGGGAACCATGGCCGCAGGGAAGAACGAACCATTACAATTTCGATCTGAACCGCGACTGGGCCTGGCAAACACAGGTGGAAAGCCAGCAACGTATCAAAATGTATGACCAATGGATGCCGCAGGTGCATGTGGATTACCATGAGCAGGGAATAAATGAACCTTACTATTTCGCACCGGCCGCCGAACCTTATCATGCCATAATCACTCCCTGGCAAAGAGAATTTCAAAAGACAATTGGAATGAACAATGCCAAATATTTTGATCAGAACAACTGGTTATTCTTCACCAAAGAGGTATTCGATCTTTTTTATCCATCGTATGGCGACACATATCCTTTGTACAATGGCTCTATCGGCATGACCTATGAACAAGCGGGTGGACCGGCCGGGGGACTCGGTGCTTTGACAGATGAAGGCGATACCCTGACTTTAATTGACCGGGCTATGCACCATTTCACTACTTCGATGAGTACGGTGGAGATCGCATCGCTGAATGCCGGCCTTTTGATCATAAAATTCAGAAGCTATTTTAATGATGCAGTCAACATTGGTAATGGTGTTTATAAATCATACGTGATAAAGTATCAGCCCCAGGATGAGCAGCGCATCGATCAATTGCTAAATCTTCTGGACAAAAATGGTATTCGTTACAGTTTAGGCTCCGGCAGCGGGACCGGGTACAATTATATTACTGGTAAAGTAGAAACGTTTACCGTTGGTGCAAATGATATTGTCATCAGCGCTTATCAGCCTCGTTCGGCATTAACCACAGTTTTATTCGAACCGAAATCATACCTGGCCGATTCAGTGACCTATGATATCACTGCCTGGTCCCTGCCTTACGTATATGGATTGACTGCATGGGCATCAAAAGATAAAATAGCAGGAAGTGGGAATGTAATAAGAACGAAAGCTGTGAATAAAGAAACAGCATATGGTTATGTGTTGCCATGGAATGGAGTAAGAACAGTAAAAGCTGTTGGTCAGTTGTTGCAAAAAGGAGTATTGCTGCGCTATGCAGAAGAACCGTTTGAAATAAATGGAAGCCGTTTCGACCGCGGTGCTGTTATTGTTTTAAAGACGGCAAATAAAAACGCCGGTAGTAATTTATTTACGATGGTAAGACAGGTTGCTGATGCCTGCAATGTTCAGTTGTATCCTGTCGCAAGCGGCATGGTAGAAAAAGGTTTTGATTTTGGAAGTGATAAAGTGCACCCGATGAAGGTGCCCAAAGTTGTATTGGTAACAGGTGATGCTATCGGCTCAACTGCAGCCGGCAGCATCTGGTATTTCTTTGAACAGGAAATTGATTACCCGGTCACCCAGGTAAATGTAACAGACCTTAACCGTCTTGACTGGAATGAAGTGGACGTACTCATCATGCCCGATGGTAATTACCGCTTTTTGAATAATAAGGATGATCTGGAAGCATTCAAGAGTTGGATAAATAAAGGAGGCCGTGTAATTGCAATGGAGAATGCAGTTGTCCAGCTCGCCAAAGCAGATCTTGGGATCAAAGCTAAAAAAGCCGATGAAGCAGATAAAAAGGATAGTGCATATAGTTCATTAAAAATTTATGAGGATCGTGAAAGGGGAGCTGTTTCCGGTACCACACCGGGTTCTATTTGGAAAGTGACGATGGATAATACACATCCGCTGGCTTTTGGTTATCCTGCTCATTATTTTACCCTGAAGCAGGATGATAATATTTATGAATTCATGAAGGATGGCTGGAATGTGGGAGTGATAAAAAAAGAAAACCAGGTATCGGGTTTTGTCGGGGCAGGACTTCAGTCCAAACTCAAAGACGGCTTGCTTTTTGGAGTACAAAGCATGGGTAATGGTTCCATTACCTATCTTGCCGATAATGTAATGTTCCGGAGTTTTTGGGAAAATGGAAAACTGATGTTTTGTAATGCGGTTTTCCTGGTGGGACAATAATTTTATCTGACTATCCGTATGCAGCAACCTAATCATGTCTTAGTGTTCTTTGTGCCTGCCTGCCGGTAGGCAGGCTGTATTTTTTTTTGTGTGCTTTGTGCTCCTTGTATTTTTTACCACAAAGAACACCAAGTATTACACGAAGGACACAAGGTTCATATATTCGAACAATCACTTAATTTTATAACCTGGATTTATTTTACAATAAAACAAACAAAATGCTAAAAAAACTAATCATTATCGCAACGCTGGTTGCCGGCATGGCTGCATGCAAATCGAATAGCAAAGCAGCAAGAGATTACAACAATGATATTATCACACAGGAAAATATCCTGGTGCCGGAAGTAACAACAACGGAAACTAACGTGAAGCGATATTACGAAGAGGCACAATACGACAGCATTGCTGCGGCCGGGGAAAGAATGGAAGGCATGGTCCAAAAGAGTATTGACGCAATCAATGCCATACCTGTTCCAAAAGCAAAAGGAGTGGCTGATTTTAAAGCGGCGATGGTACGGTACTTTACATTTATAAAAAGTATGTACACGAATTACAAAGAATACGGACAGGCGGGTTCCGATGAGAAAAGAGAAGAAGTATTGCAGAAGATCAAAAACACGGTGAGCCAGAGACAGGATTATCTTAATGAAATGCAAGGGGCACAACGGAAATTTGCAGCAGCCAATAACTTCAAACTTGAAAGACAGCCGAATTGATAAGCGGTTTCAACCGCTTCAAAAATAGCAGTTATATTCGCTGAATAATTTCTGATAATGAAGAAACTACTGGTTGGAATTTTTGCTTCTTGCATATTGCCCGTTGTTCATTCCCAACCTCCGCAAAGCTGGACCTCTGCCGAAATGTACCAGGCCCTGCGAAAACTGAATGTATTGGGTTCGGTTTTATATTTAGCCGCACACCCGGACGACGAGAATACAAGACTGATCTCTTTTCTATCGAAAGATAAATTGTATCGCACCGGTTACCTGTCCATGACAAGAGGTGATGGCGGGCAAAACCTGATCGGGGATGAACAGGGCATTGAACTAGGTTTGATAAGGACACAGGAATTACTTTCTGCCAGGAGGATCGATGGTGGCGAACAATTCTTTACCCGGGCATATGACTTTGGCTACTCCAAAACTCCGGAAGAAACTTTTACCAAATGGGATAAAGAAAAAATACTGAGCGATGTAGTGTGGGTGATCAGGAAGTTTCAGCCCGATGTTATCATTACAAGGTTTCCAACAACAGGTGAAGGCGGTCATGGTCATCATACGGCTTCCGCTATTTTAGCCAATGAAGCATTTACTGCAGCAGCCGATCCCAATCGTTTCCCGGAGCAATTAAAATATGTACAGGTCTGGCAGGCCAAAAGAATTTTATGGAACACATTCAACTTTGGGGGCACCAATACACAAAGCAATACCCAGTTTCATTTTGATGTGGGAGGTTATAACCCGTTGCTTGGAAAAAGTTATGGTGAGATAGCTGCGTTAAGCAGGAGTAATCATAAGAGCCAGGGTTTTGGTGCAGCGGCAACAAGAGGAGAGGCGATAGAATATTTCAGGACGACAGCGGGTAATGCACCTAATGATGACCTGATGGACGGAGTTGATCTTTCCTGGAAAAGAGTGGCAGAAGGCGAGGTCATTGAGAAAATGGTGGATGATCTCTCTGCTTCATTTGATTTTTTGCACCCGGAGAAATCGGTAAAAGGGTTGGTAAAATTATACCAGGCCTTGCAATCAATGCCTGATGGTTATTGGAGAAATAAAAAATTGGCCGAAACAAAACAGTTGATCGAACAATGCAGCGGGTTGTTTATTGATGCTACAACGACAGAGCAATTTGCCGTGCAAACTGATTCCATAAGGATCAATTTCTTATTAAATAACCGGCTTGGCACAAATGCAATTCTTAAAGAAGTAAAAGTTGATGCATTTGATTCTTTACTGAACCAGGCTTTGGTAAAAAACAAGAACCAATTTTTTTCTAAAACATTTTTTGTTCCTTCTTCCAAATTTGTTACACAGCCATACTGGTTGGAGAATAAAATGGAGGAAGGATATTATAATGTGTCCAATCAGCAAAAAATAGGACAAGCAGATGTTGACGCCGGGTACATAGCTGATCTTACCTTAAACATAGAAGGACAGGATTTTAATTTTGCCAAGCAGGTGAAATATAAATTTACCGATCCGGTACGGGGAGAATTGTATGAGCCGCTGGTCGTTTTACCACCCGTTTTGATCTCCCCGGACGAGAAGGTAAAAATTTCAAAGGGTGACAATTCATTTACAGGTGTATTATATATGACCGGTAAGAAAAAAGGGTTCCAGACTTTTCTCGAAGATGTGGGAAGGGACCAGGTAGACAAAGTAAAAGTTCAATACACACCGGACAGCCTGGTTTTTGCGGATAAAAATAAAACGATCCCGGTTAGTTACTCGATCCAGGCTAATAAAGACAATGATTATTATTTTGCCGCAGATGCCAATAACGGGAGAAAAGATGTTTATCACCTCGGTATGAAAGAAGTAAAGTATGATCATATACCTTACATCAACTATTTTACCATTGCAACGGTTACCAATAAAAAACTTGATCTCAAAACCTACAACAAAAAGATCGGCTATATCGTTGGCGCGGGTGATAAAGTGCCGGAAGCCCTCGAACAAATGGGTTATGATGTGAATATGCTGAGCCAAAAAGAACTTTCAAGGAACGACCTGAGTAAATTTGATGCGATCATCATCGGGGTAAGAGCTTACAATACGAATGAATTAATGAGTAACTATTATGATAAGCTGATGAAGTACGTGGAGGGAGGCGGTAATCTTATAGTTCAGTATAACAATACACAATTCAGAGGCGGTCAGCCTAAAATTGGCCCGTATAACTTCACTATTGTGAACAAAAGAATAACGGATGAAAATGCAGAAGTAACTTTTTTAAACCCGGATCATCCCGTATTGAATTTTCCGAATAAAATCACACAGGAAGATTTTAAAGGATGGATACAGGAGCGAAGTATTTATCATGCATCTGCCTTTGACAAAACAAAATTTGAGACTATTTTTTCCATGCATGACCCCGGTGAGGAGGGTGATGACGGGAGTTTGATCATTGCCAAATACGGGAAAGGAGTTTTTGTGTACACAGGTTTAGTTTTCTTCCGTGAATTACCCGCCGGTGTACCGGGGGCATACAGGTTATTGGCAAACATCATTGCCTTAAACAAAAAGAAAGCATTTTAAAGCCATGATTTGAAAATGTGTTAATTTGAAAATGATTGGATACCGCATCTTCAAATTATCAAATCTTCAAATCAGAATAATTTATGAGCGAAGAACAAAAACCGGATGTAAGAAGAGGGGAGATGGCTTTTATATTTGCTATTGTTCTTGGGCTTGCCGTAGGTATCCTGATAAAAAAAGTAAGGATCGGGATATTGGTAGGGTTGGTTCTCGGAATTATCATTGTACTGACCGGCTGGTTACGTTCAACAAGAAAATGATCCATGACATCACCTGAAAACGATAAGGCACCATTCTTCAAAAACTGGAACTATTGGTATGTGCTGGTCATTGGGTTTCTCATTGTGTTGATCGTTTTATTTTCTTTATTTACAAAACGGTATAGTTGATATGCAACTCTGCTTCTTTATAATCTTTAAAACTCTCCGCCAATCGGCGGAGATGGGGGTATGAGCCAGATCGATTGGATAGTTCTTGTTGGTACACTGCTGGCTATAATCAGTTATGGCTTGTACAAGAGCCGCACTTCTCACAACCTCGATGGCTATTTTTTATCTAACCGCAGCATGCCCTGGGGTTTGGTGTTGTTAAGTATCATGGGAACACAGGCCAGTGCGATTACTTTTCTTTCAGCGCCGGGACAGGCTTACACCGACGGGATGAGGTTTGTTCAATATTATTTTGGTATTCCGCTGGCCATGGTGGTCATCTGTATCTTCTTCGTTCCCATTTTCAGCAGGCTGAAAGTGTATACGGCATATGAATATTTAGAAAACCGTTTTGATAATAAAACAAGAACACTTACTTCCTTCCTTTTTCTTTTGCAAAGAGGTCTTTCTACCGGTATCAGTGTATTTGCTCCTTCCATCATCCTTTCTTCATTGTTTGGATGGAATATTTATTACACCAATATCCTGATGGGTGGCCTGCTTATTATTTATACGATGAGCGGCGGTGCCAAGGCAGTGGCTTATACCCAACAATTGCAATTGATCATCATCTTCATTGGTATGTTCCTGGCAGCTTATATGGTGGTGAACATGCTTCCAAAAAATGTAAGTTTCGGGAATGCGTTGCAGTTAAGCGGTAAGTTGGGGAAACTGAATGTTATCACCACGGGTTTTGAAAAAGGACATTTCAACTGGAGCGATCAGTACAATTTATTAAGTGGAATAATTGGTGGTTTTTTTCTTGCCTTGTCCTATTTTGGAACGGACCAGAGCCAGGTAGGCCGTTATCTTACTGCCAGGACATTGAAGCAAAGCCGGTTTGGTTTATTGATGAATGGCTTTGTGAAAGTTCCCATGCAATTTGCGATCCTGCTCATCGGGGCATTATTGTTCACTTTTTACCAGTTTAATAAAGCGCCCATTTTTTTTAATCATGTCCAGGTAAAAAAACTGGAACATTCTGTTTATAAAGATTCTTTCCTGCTGGCGCAGCAACGGTATGATATGCTCACTTCTCAAAAGCAACAAGCCGTGATCGATTATTCCGCGGCATCTGATATGAATAATGCCATGGAGAAAGAAAGATCATTGGGAACATTACAGGACCTGCAAAAAAGATCGGATAGCTTGCGGGGGAAAGTAAAAAAATGGCTAAACACAAAAACTGTCGGTGGCGATGGCAATGATACGAACTATATTTTCCTGCGTTTTGTTGTAGATTATTTACCGGTAGGATTGGTGGGTTTACTTATTGCGATCATTTTCCTTGCATCATGGGGGAGTATTGCGGCAGCTATTAATTCACTGGCGTCATGTACTATGATCGACTTTCACCGACGATTTACCAGGAAGAAAGAAACAGGTGAAGATGAATATCGTTTATCGAAATGGTACACCCTGGCCTGGGGGATTTTTTGTATTGTGGTTGCCATGTTCACGTATAATATCGGCAACAGCCTCATAGAAGCTGTGAATGTACTGGGTTCACTTTTTTATGGAGTGATACTGGGAGTTTTCCTCGTGGCTTTTTTTATTAAAAGCATTAAAAGCGGGCATGTTGTTTTTTGGGCCGCCGTGCTGGCTGAGTTGCTGGTATTGACCGTTTTTATTATGACCAAGACCGGTGTTTTTAAAATGGGTTTTCTCTGGCTGAACCCAATCGGCGCTTTTGCTGTGATCATCTTTAGCTTACTGCTCAATACATTGCTGTCAAAAAAAAATAGCCCACATAAGGCTATTTAAAATACCAGGTATTCAGAAGTCTTCCCTTTAGGGGACATCTAGTCGGGCTACTTATTCAATTCTGCCAGTAATTTATTATTCAGAGTAACATAGTCATCATTCTTTGCTATAATAGCCAACTCCTTTGATTTTTCTGCAGCAGCTTTTGCTTCCTCTTTTTTACCCAACCTCGCAAGGCAATTGGCTCTTTGATGATGAATGAAAAATGCGGTTGGTTGTAATTCCACCGCTTTGTCAAACCATATCAATGCCTGGTTCAGGTCTTTGCCATTATCCATATAGTACATGGCCGCATTGAAATAAGGGCGGTTGTCTTTATTCATCACCTGGTCTATCTGCGCCATCACTTTTGCATCTATATCCGTAACAATGGGTAATGCAACTACTGTTTTATCCCACATCATATACAAATCACAGGTAGTTGGTTTCACATTGGCGAACTGCATGGTGAATGTCTCCATGCTTTCATTCATGTTCATGGTATTTATTTCTACTCTTACTACATCCTGGTCTTGTTTGTAATCTGCAGGGCTGGTTACATCTGTTTGTTTACTGATGATAATGGTCCAGCTTTTTTTATCAGGGATCGTTAGTAAACCATATTTACCGGCAGGAATTTTTGTGCCGCCGATCATTACTGCATCTCCGAATGTTAATGTACTGGCGTTGTTGGCACCGGTACGCCATACTTTCCCAAAAGGCACGAGATCTCCGAAAATTTTTCTTCCTTTTATCCCGGGACGGGAATAAGAAAGTTCAATATTGGACAGACCAAAATCCTGTTTGATGGTTTGAGTAGGACTGGGCGCCGGGGTTCTTAATTGTGCATCGGCAACACATAAACTAAAGGCAGCGATAACTGCGAAAAATATTTTTTTCATAACAAGCATTTTTTGAAAGGCAAAGGTAAGGGTCTGCTATGAAATCCGCATATAACAACATTGAAAAGAACCAAGAATCAAATATCAAGAACCAAGAAAAGAAGACAAATAAGAATAAAAAAATACAAAAGGGTTCGTTTTTTAATTTAAGATTTATATTTTTTTTGTTATTTGTTTCTTGAAATTTGAGATTTTTCTTGTGATTTCATTAAAGGGAATTATTGAAGGGGACAGTGACCGTGGTCCTTCCTTTTTTTGCATTCCGTTTCCACTTGGGGCCTTGTTTGATCAGGCGGATGGCTTCCTGGTCGCATTTGGAGCAAAGCGATTTCTCAACTTTTATATTTACGGGGTTGCCGTTTTTATCCACTTCAAAAGAAATTTCCACTTCCCCGCCGGAATCCTTCCGGGTCCTGATCTCATCAGGCGGGTTCAGGTTGTTGGTAATATAAGTGTCATAGTTATCCCAACCATCGGCAGGTTCGGGTTCTTCTAGTTTTACATTCGCCGTTTTACTTCTTTCTTCTGCATTGATCTTCCTGGGCGTCGGCATTGTTTGGGCAGCAAGACTTCTGTCATCCTGGAGTACTACCTGGTTATTGGCTACACTGTTTCTAAGTTGCACATTCGTGTTTTCAAAGCCAACAGATTTTACCTGTACCGTTAAAACAGAATCAGGATAGGTCAGGTTAAAATTTCCTGCAACATCTGTATAAGTACCGGCATTATTATCAGTGGGATTATAAACCCTTGCAAAAGGCAAACCAACATTATTGGCATCCGTAACCCGTCCCCGGAATGTATTTGTAAACCCGCGGGAATTCTGATCTTCTGCAAACTTACGGTTGGCTGCAACAGACCTGTTTTTTTGAGCATCATTGCCTGGTTGTACGATAGTATAACCTTGTTGTGTGGGCTGGTCTTTTACTCCATCTCTTTCTTTAGCAAAAAACTGTTTATTGGTGGTATCAGGTTTATTCTTGACTTCTTCACGGGCAATTTCTTTCTTATCAGCATCAGCCGCCTTCCAATTGTAATATTGGGTGGGCTTTTTATCTTCAATTTTTAAGGGTGCGGTAGTAACCGGCTGGGTGAAATTGTTTGCAACAACTTCAGTAGTTGTCACTTTATTCCCTCCGCTTGCTTCTTTTGAAATGCTACCGTCCGGAGTGACTTTAGGAGTAATAGCCGATGAACGATCAGTTTGATTTAATCCATTGTCAAAGTAACCGGGTTTTATTCTTACTGTATCAACTCCTGCAGTAATGGCAACAGCATTTGTCGTATCATTAATTTTTGTTTCTCCTGGTTTTTTTGCTTCTGCAATATTATTTTTTGACTGGTTGGTAAAAAATAGTTGTTGTGCCAGTAACCCTGCCCCGGCAACGATAACAAGCAATGCAACCGCCCGCAACCAGGGGAAGGAAGTTTTACCGCCGGTTTTCATGGCAACCACTTTCCCGGTTTCCATTTTTTCGGCTAATCTTTTTTGCAGCTCAAGTATATCTGCTGATGCATTTTCACCGGCAACAGCATAACCTTCCAGTGCATCTGCCAGGAAGGGATCGTCCAGCGCTGCTTTTTCCAGGTCATGTCTTTCTTTGGCAGAAAGCAAGCCCTTGTGATATTTTTCAATATCAGCCGCTGTAAAATTCTTTATGTTATTATCTGTTGACATGCCTATCTCCGCCAGCCGGCGGAGAATATTAAGTTTGTTATTATATACATTTCATTCACAAAGTTCACATTATTTTTTAATCTCTGGCTCCCGACTCCCGACTCCCGACTCCTGACTCTTTTCCATGCAATTCTTCAAATTCCTTCTCCCGTTCTGTATCAAACTTCTTACCTGGTTCCAGTCATGCCCTGTCGTTTCCACTATTTCATTATAGCATTTGCCATCTAAATAAAAGAGCTTTATCGCTATTCTTTGTTCCTCTGTCAATGTTCCCAGGCAATGCTCCAGTTTCTTGAAATTCTCCTCTTTTTCCAGTACGCCATTCAGATGCACATTTTCCTCTGATTGCACAAATTCCTTCTTGAATTCAACAGTTTTCAGGTTTTTCGGTGTCCGCAACTGCATCAGGCAATGGTTCTTGGCAACCTGGTGCAACCAGCCTTTAAAGTTATCCACTTCATGCTTTTTCAATTTTGATACCAATTCTTCAAAGATCTGCATCACGCTGTCTTTGGCGGTCTCAGGTTCTTTAAAATATTTAAGACAAACACCATAGACCAATTCCATGTACCGTTGGTAGAGTTCACCCAACACGGTCATGTCACCCGACTCTTTATACAAAGCAACCAGTTCTTTATCGGTTAGCGGTCTCGCCTGAGGCGAGAGTGATATGTTCTTAAGAAAAGACACCGCGATAAAATTAACGAATAAATTTTTATGGGTTCTTATGCAATTGCTAAAATGACAGCATCACAGTCATCTAAACTCGTTTTATGAAAAAAATATTGCTATTTATTGCGCCGGTCGTATTAATTATGCTGGCATTTCGCCCCATTAAGTCTATTACCGTGACAGGAACCGTAACCGATGAAACAGGAAGTTCTCTTCCGGGAGTTACGATCCAGGTAAAAGGTACAAGGACAGG
>DATHDV010000060.1:0-4229 GCA_035318845.1 Chitinophagaceae bacterium | reverse complement strand
ACTTCCGTTGGCGCATGGAGAGATGGAACGATCATCGGCCGTTACCCGGGTACGGGTAATGACAATATTCATTACGGCGGATTCTATACACAGGAAGAAATCAAAGATGTGGTGAAGTATGCAGCCGAAAGATATATCACTGTTATTCCTGAAATTGAAATGCCCGGTCATAGTATGGCAGCGCTGGCTGCATATCCGCAATTGGGTACATGGCCCGACAGTGTTTATAAAGTCTCCCAGACATGGGGCATCAATGGAGTTTATAATAATGTATTGAACCCATCGGAATATACTTTTAATTTCCTGCAGGATGTGCTGGATGAAGTGATGCAGTTATTTCCTGCTGAATACATCCATATCGGCGGTGATGAGTGCAGTAAGAAATGGTGGCATGAAAGCGCTTTCTGCCAGCAGTTGATGAAAGAGAAAGGAATTAAAGATGAAGATGGCTTGCAGAGTTATTTTATTCAGCGAATGGAAAAGTATATCAACAGCAAAGGCAAAAAAATAATTGGCTGGGATGAAATACTGGAAGGCGGATTGGCTCCTAATGCAACCGTGATGAGCTGGCAGGGAGAAAAAGGTGGCATCGAAGCAGCCAAACAAAACCATGATGTGATCATGACACCGGGCAATCCAGTTTATTTTGATCATACCCAAAGCCAGAATGAAGATTCGGTTACCATTGGTGGCTACAACCCTATTGAAAAAGTGTATGCTTATGAACCAATACCAAAAGAATTAAATGCAGAGCAGGCCAAATATGTTCTCGGTGCACAAGCAAACATGTGGACAGAATACATGGGTAATACAAGAAAAGTGGAATACATGCTATTTCCACGACTCAGTGCATTGAGTGAAGTGCTGTGGAGTCCGAAAGAAAGCAGGAACTGGGATGATTTTCAAAAACGATTGCTGGTTCAATTTAAAAGATATGACCTGTGGAAGGCGAATTATAGTAAAGCTTATTTTGATCTGCATGCGACAATTTTATCCTCAGACAGCTCCAATACTGTTCGTTGGAAATTAGAATCGAAGCAACCAGGCACTCAAATAAAATATATTACGCATTATGCAGGCAGACCTTATGAATTATCATTTTCAGAAGGCACCCCTTACACTTCGCCTGTAGAAATAAGATCTACAATGCTCATCGCTGCTATCGGCCTTATAAATGGGAAGCCGGTCAGTAACCCGGTGTATGAAACATTTCATTTCAACAAAGCAACCGGCAGGAAAATTACTTTAACCAATCCCGCCTCTGATAAATATCCCGGTGATGGGGCTTTTACATTAGTGAATGGAGTGATCAATGAAAAAGGTTTTGCAAGAAGCCGTGAATTCCTTGGATTCAACGGGACCAATTGCGAAGCTGTCATCGACCTCGGCATTTTAGAACCGATCAGTTATGTGGCAGTAAATACATTGAACCGGACCTCAAGCTGGATATGGCGGCCATTAACAGCAGAAGTGTTTGGCTCGGCTGATGGAATAAACTGGAATTCTTTAAAACTTACGGATGATTTTGAAGAAACAAAAGATGGAACGGGTAAAGGAAAGATGGTGATGTCTTTCAAAGCCACTTATGTCCGCTATGTAAAAATAGTTGTAACGAACTGGGGCAATATTCCTGCAGGCAATCCCGGTGCTGGTAGTAAACCCTGGTTATTTGTGGATGAAATAGAGGTGAATTGACCGAAAGGGATCTGATTTGAAGATGAATTGATTTGAAAATTTGAAGATGCCGGATAATTGGTCACAGGGCTCCCCATCTTCAAATCGTCAAATCTTCAAATCAGCCGCCTGCATAAACCTGCAAGATACTAGCCGGCAATTTTTTATCTTTACAGCTTAAACAATTTTAATGGCGAAACGATCAGCCCCGATTGACCTATCCGATAGTTTTGAAAAAATACCCGTAATAATATTTCCCACAGCAAATGATGGCTCTGCATCTGTGGCGCAACAGGTAGCTGCAATTATCAGGGACAAACAAGCAAAGAAAGAAAAATGCGTCCTGGGTCTTGCCACCGGTTCCACTCCCAAATCATTGTATTCCGAACTGGTGCGGATGCATAAAGAAGAAAAACTCAGTTTCAAGAACGTCATCACTTTCAACCTGGATGAATATTACCCGATCGATAATAATGCCCTGCAGAGTTATAACCGGTTTATGCGGACCAACCTGTTCGATCATATTGATATCAACCCCAAAAATATTCATATCCCGAATGGCGAAATAAAAAAAGAAGATATCAAAGAACATTGCCGCCAGTATGAGAAAATGATAAAGGATGCAGGCGGGATCGATCTGCAGATCCTCGGTATTGGTAACAATGGTCATATTGGTTTCAATGAGCCGGGCTCAGGCTATTATTCTAAAACAAGACTGATAACACTGGATAATTCCACCCGGATCGATAATGCGTACGAGTTTGCCAATATATCACAGGTGCCACGCCTTGCACTCACGATGGGTATCAGTAATATCCTGCAATCAAAAAAAATTATCCTGATGGCATGGGGAAGCAGCAAAGCAGCTGTCATCAAAAAAGCTGTCGAGGATGATGATACGGAACAGGTGCCCGCTTCGCTTTTGCAAAATCATGATGATGTAACATTTGTGGTGGATGAAACTGCTGCTTCAGAATTGACAAGAAATAAATCTCCCTGGCTCACCGGTGATTGCGACTGGACAGAAAAAATGATCAAGAAAGCTGTAGTGAACATGGCGCTGAAATTAAAAAAGCCTGTTTTAAGTTTGACCAATACCGATTATAATGAATATGGTCTCAGCGATCTCTTAGTCGAAAAAGGAGATGCTTATGAAATAAATCTCCAGGTCTATTATATGCTGCGTGATTCCATCACGGGCTGGCCCGGCGGCAAACCCAATGTAGATCTACCGACACATCCTGAACGTTCATCGCCCTATCCAAAAAAAGTTATCATCTTCTCCCCACACCCGGATGATGATATCATTTCCATGGGTGGAACCTTTCAACGTTTGCATGACCAGGGCAATGACGTGCATGTGGGTTACCAGACCAGTGGCAACATTGCGGTAACGGATGAATTTGTGACCCGGTTCCTTGATTTTGCCGTTGGCTTTGAAAAAATAGCAGGCATAGATACCAGCAAGTCGGGCCAGATATTGAATAATGCAAGAAGATTTTTGGCAAGAAAAAGATCCAACCAGGTTGATACACCCACTATCCGTTCTATTAAAGGATTGATAAGACAGGGTGAAGCAAAAGCTACCTGTCGTTATGTTGGCATTAAAGATGAGAACATTCATTTTCTTAATCTTCCGTTTTATGAAACAGGAACGATCGAAAAAAAACCGGTCAGTGAAAAAGATATCAGGATCACTATTGAATTGCTTCGCAAAATAAAACCACAGCAGGTATATTGTGCCGGGGATTTTACCGATCCTCATGGAACGCATATTGTTTGTTTCAATGTGGTGCTGGAAGCATTGACACGACTTAAATCTGCCGGCGAAGAATGGATAAAAGATTGCTGGCTCTGGATCTACAAAGGCGCCTGGCAGGAATGGAATATAGAAGAAATAGAAATGGCCATACCCATGAGTCCTGACCAGGTGATGAAAAAACGTTTCGGGATCTTTATTCACCAGTCGCAAAAAGACATGGTGCCTTTCCAGGGAAGTGATTCAAGAGAGTTCTGGCAACGTGCCGAAGAAAGAAATGCTTGTACGGCAAACCTTTATGCTGATCTTGGGCTTACCCATTATGCTGCGATGGAGGCTTTTGTCAGGTACCATTATTAACAAATTTATTTTCTGATTTCTTCCTATTTTTAGGCTCCAAAAAATCAACCACTATGGCATTATTTAAATCTAGTAATCCTGCCTTGCAGGAAAAGTCTTTCCAGGGAACGATACTCGAAGGCATCAGCACCGGCCAGGAAATGACAGTGAAAGGGACCATGAACAAGTTCGGGGTTCTGATGGCCCTGATGTTAGCTTCTACCCTGTTCGCATGGAGCCAGTTCTATAAAGGAAGTGATCCAAAACCCCTGATGTTTATTGGCGTGTTTGGAGGATTAGGTGTCGCCATTGTAATGATGTTTAAAAAGCAATGGGGCGCAGTCCTTGCACCTGTTTATGCAATTTTGGAAGGCCTTTTCGTTGGCGCAGTATCTGCTATCTATAATTATGCATACCCCGGTCTTCCTATGCAGGCTGTAGCTTTGACCTTGCTGGT
>DATHDV010000059.1:0-4275 GCA_035318845.1 Chitinophagaceae bacterium | reverse complement strand
GTAGTAACTCCTGATCAATACATGGGTGATGTTACTGGTGATTTGAATAGAAGAAGATCCAACACTCCGTGTAAAGACAGATGAAGAGACTGGTCAAACTATCCTGAGCGGTATGGGCGAACTTCACCTGGAGATCATTGTTGATCGTATGCGCAGAGAATTTAAAGTAGAAATAAACCAGGGTGCGCCGCAGGTAGCATATAAAGAAGCTTTCCAGGCAACGGTTGAACACAGGGAGATACTTAAAAAACAAACCGGTGGTCGTGGTAAATTCGCTGACATCGTTTTTGAACTTGGACCCGTTGATAAAGAATGGCAGGCAGAAAATCCTGATAAGAATTACCAGTTTGTAAACGACCTGTTTGGCGGATCCATTCCCCGTGAATTTGTTCCGGCTATTCAAAAAGGTTTCGAACAATCCATGACAACCGGCGTATTAGCAAGTTATCCTGTTGCCAACATGAAGATCCGTGTATTTGATGGTGGCTTCCATGCTGTGGATTCTGATTCTATGTCTTTCGAACTTTGTGCCAGGCAGGGTTTCCGTGAAGCAGCAAGAAAAGCAAAACCAGTATTGCTGGAACCGATCATGAAAATGGAAGTGGTAACTCCTGATCAATATATGGGCGATGTAACCGGTGACCTGAACCGTCGTCGCGGAATGATGGAAGGAATGGATAACCGTAACAATGCACAGGTGATCAAAGCCAAAGTGCCGCTCAGTGAAATGTTTGGATATGTAACACAACTTCGTTCTATGTCTTCGGGACGGGCATCATCTACGATGGAATTTTCTCATTATGCACCTGCTCCGGCTGCAATTGCTGAAGAAGTGATAGCGAAAGTGAAAGGGAAAGTAAGCGCATAATTATATAAATAAATTTGAAATCAGATCCCGGTTATTGAGCCGGGATTTTTTTTGCCCGGTGGATAAATACTTATTTGTGATCAACCCGTTTAATCAGGGATGGCATTGTGTTTGCTAAATAGTAAAGAACTCACTCCGTTTTTAGAATTCCTTGATTGGCTTTAGCTCATTCATGAAAAACAAAATGTTCAGGGCCCAACTACGTGGGTAATTGGTTAAGGACTCAGCAATGAGTCCTTCTTTTGTCATTAATTGAATTTGTTATTCACATAAAAGTGGTTTGGCATTAAGTTTGAAATCTTGCAGTGAAAATTAATCTTAAAAACCTTTTTATGAGAACAAAACTCCTGGCGATCATTGCCTGCGTTGCCCTATTAACTTCCATCTCAATTACTTCCTGTCAAAAAGAGGCAAAAAATTCAGACAGCAATTCAAACACCGCGAGATTACAGGTTTCTCTTACTGATGATCCGGGAAACTACCAGGCTGTTTTTATTGATGTACAGGATATAAAGATAAATTTCACCAATGATTCTCTTTCGGGCTGGCAAAGTTTGGCCAATGTAAATACAGGTCAGTATGATCTGCTTAGATTGGTAAATGACGATGATACGGTTCTTGTGAATGCAGATATTCCTACAGGAAGAGTTCACCAGATACGCCTGGTACTGGGACCTGATAATTTTGTCAAAATTGATAACCAGTTAATAAGACTTGAAACACCCAGCGCCCAGCAATCCGGACTTAAAATAAATATACAGCAGGATGTTTCTGCAGGCATTCTGTACAAACTCCTGCTTGATTTTGATGTGGCCAGGTCCATTGTAAAAACCGGCAATAATAAATACATGTTGAAACCACTTATCCGCGCCGTGATGCAGGCAACCGGCGGAAACATTCGTGGTTGGGTATTGCCGGATACAGTTTTAACTGCTGTCCTGGCAATTAAAGGGACCGATACCACAGGTACTTTTACCGGCACTGACGGTGGTTACCTCTTCAGGGGTTTGCCTGCCGGTACTTATTCACTGCATTTTTTCCCGACCAGTGACACTACATTTTTGGATGAAGTAAAAAACAATATCGTTGTAACAACAGGTGTTGTAACTGTTGTGGATACCGTTCACCTCCATCATTGAAATAAAAATATTAGGGTATGGTAAGTAAGTCATCCTTTTACCGGGATGGCTTATTTTTTTCTGTAAGAGGATCATTGAAGACAAAATACAAAGCCGGCAAAGAACCAATTAATGTACAGAGATAAAACAGGAGGCTTATAACTACTGCAATGCTGGGGTCCAATAAAAAAAACAAAGCTCCTTCCCTGAATACAAATTCTCTTGTTCCTAATCCTCCTCCGAAGGAAATTGGCAAAACTGTTATCACGGCGGCCACAAGAAAAATAAATATCCAGGCCGATTGCTGGATCGGCAAATGAAGAGAAAGGAGTATGCAATAAACACAGATCACCTGCGATACCTGTACCAGGATCCCAAGTAAAAGAGTTGGAAGGAAGCCGGGAATAAATTCTTTCAACCAAAATTTTATAATAAAATAAAGAGTTAGGACTGACAGCACTGCTCCTGCAATAATGATTGTGATGTACAGATCATTTTCCAGGACAACAAAACCATAAACGGCAAGTATGAGACCAAGACCTAATAAACCACTGAAACGATCAAGCAACACAGCAGTGGTTGTCTTTTTATACGAGATCCCATATTTCTTTGTCAGCAGAATTACTTTATAAGCATCGCCACTGATAGAACCGGGTAGAAATAAATTATAAAACATCCCCAGCCAATAAAGCCTGATATTTTTCCAGGCGGGCAAATGGATATCAATATTCCTGAAATAAATATTAAGCCGGATGGCAGCAACCCATTTTGAAATAACAAAAGCTATCAGGGCAAAAAGTAAATAAAACCAGTTGGCTTTTTGTAAAGCAGCCCCGGCTTTGGCAAAATCTATTTTACCGGAAACATACCAAAGGCAGGCAACCGTTACTGCTATTTTCAGAAAGAGTTTTAGCCATTTCCCAATATTTGTTTCCTTCATTGAGTTTTTATGCTTTTGCGGCGTAAGTTAAGTCTGAAATTCAGGCTAATAGGTGATGCCTGGTAATTAGTTCATGGGTTGTCCACAACGTATAAAATTCTTTTCCAACTATTTGGAGGATATGGCCCTCAACCCTACCTTTGCACTCCCAAAAGAAAATTGGGTTTTCACACATGTCTCAACGTATCAGAATCAAATTACAGTCTTACGATCATAACCTGGTGGATAAATCAGCGGAAAAGATCGTAAAGACAGTTCGCAGCACTGGCGCTGTGGTAACAGGACCTATTCCTCTGCCTACCCGCCGCAAGATATTTACAGTGCTTCGTTCGCCACACGTAAACAAGAAAAGCAGGGAACAATTCCAGTTGGCAACGCATAAGCGTTTGCTGGATATTTACACCTCTTCTTCAAGAACCGTGGATGCATTGAGCAAACTGGATCTGCCCAGTGGTGTGGAAGTAGAAATTAAAGCATAACCCCCATCCCCTGAAGGGGAAAACGGGCATAGTTCTTATAAATAAAATAATTGTAGTTATCTCTCAATTCCGACTCGTCGGGAGAAAAGAGCTCTGACAATTTTGAAATTCTTATCCCCTTTAGGGGATAGGGGCACATAAAACAAGCCATTCAGGGTTTGTTTACTGCCGGTACTTCCCCATAAAGGAAAAGGTCGGTGGCAAACGGGGATTGAAGTTCAGACTTTCATGGTCTGAAATGTCCCAATAACCTTGCAGGCATAAATTGAACAAACATGAAAGGTATTATTGGGAAAAAAATCGGGATGACCAGCATCTTCGATCCTTCGGGCAAACAGACCGCCTGTACGATCATTGAGGCAGGCCCCTGTGTAGTTACCCAGGTTAAGACAACCGAGTCTGACGGGTACAATGCACTTTCGCTTTCTTTAGGTGATAAAAAAGAAAAGCACTCCACTAAATCTGAGGTTAATCATTACGCAAAAGCTCAGACTTCTTCTAAGAAATTTACAAAAGAGTTCCGCAACTATTCCATCGAAAAAAATATTGGTGAAACTATTACTGTTGACATATTCGCTGAAGGCGACGATGTTGAAGTGGTAGGTACAACCAAAGGAAAAGGTTTCCAGGGTGTTGTTAAACGCCACGGATTCCATGGTGTGGGTGGTCAGTCACACGGTCAGCATGACCGTAGTCGTGCCCCTGGTTCATTGGGTAACTCATCAGATGCTGCCCGTGTAATGAAAGGGATGAAAATGGGTGGCCGTATGGGTACTGATCGTGTAAAAATGAAGGGATTGAAAGTTGTAAAAATTTTTGCTGATAAGAATTACATTTTAGTCAGTGGTTCTGTTCCGGGTTATAACGGTT
>DATHDV010000058.1:0-5844 GCA_035318845.1 Chitinophagaceae bacterium | reverse complement strand
ACATAAAGCTGATTCGGCTGGACGGTACTTTGCCGATACAGTGCTGGTGTATATGAAAGACTTAAGGAATGTTCCAAAGCAAACGATCACCCGTCTTGACAGAAGTTTCTTTACATCACATCCAAAGAATAAGTTTGAAATAATAAAGCCGGTGGAGACCGTCACGAAAGACGGAATTGTCACCGCTATCATTATTGGTAAAGAATACCTGAACGGTACGGGTTTTAAATATGAACGGATTGAAATAAAATTTGACCGGAACAGGAAGATCAATTATTTCAGGGCGTTCAAGTGGAAGAAAGAAAATTAACGGGTTATATCCTCGTGGCTACGACCAATGGTTCGGGTTCATGCACGCTGAATGAAACAGCCTTATCATTGTTGAGTTTAAAAATGATCTTTACAGAAGCCGCGCCTGCCGGTGAAAAAGTATTGTCATCTATTTTATTCAATTTCCGGGGAGAGGATCCCTTACGACCCACCTGCAAAAAGCCCCGTGCATGCAGGTCCACTACGAATAATTCATTTTCACCATCACCAAAGCGGTATTCACCCAGGATTTTTTTCTTTTCTTCTTCCGTAACATCGAGGTTTATTGGTTTGACATCTGCATTGCCCAAACTTTCAAGATAGCTGATCACTTTATTGACATTGGCTTTATCGGTTTCAGAAATATCTTTAGCTTCCAGCCTGTTCTTTGCATGTTGCAGCAACGTGATGCCATGCGGTCCTGTATGACTTTGAATACCCGGGACAGTTTCTATGATCTCCTGCACAGCTTTAAGCATGCCCATCATGGTATAGGTGAATATATCCGGTCTTGCGCCATGGCTAATTAAGAACTCAGCAATATCACGGCGGCCAACATGAGAAGCAGCGCCCAATGCAGTTTCCCAATCACCAAAACCCCAGTCCCAGGAAGCGCCGGCGAGTTCGGGTCTTTTGTTTACCAGTTCTTTTACTTTGTCAAAATTCCCATGCGAAGCGCCAACGATACTGCTTACCATATTATCATTCATACTTGGGTAGCGGTAAAAAAGAGGTTCGCCATTGGCCGGGTTGATCACATTATTAACAGCGTTCTGCGCAGATGAATAACCAAAGGCAGTAATGCCGATCAAACCAAAAGCTGAGCTTTTGATGAAGCGGCGGCGTTGATGGAACATATTGTTCATACCGGTTGTTTTAAACTGTAGCCAATTTACTGGATCCAACAGCAGGAGAACAGTAAGTTCCCGATGGCCGGTAGTATTCAATTATTGGAGGTAAGAAAGAAATTGTTTGCCCCGGTTAAACCGATGGGGTAGGGGAGGAGTTGGTTGCAAGGGATTATTTTATTTCAACAAAAAATAATCGATCTGTAAACGAAGGATGAACGAAGAATAAACGGTCAAAATAAGAAGCTGACAGGGTTTTAATCTATATTTGCCAGGGAGTAACCCTGAATCAGCTATGGCGAGAGTAAATAAGCAATCTATTCTGAATGATGTGAGCGGCGGTATCGGCAAACAGTTTGTGGTGAAACAATATGCACATGGCACTGTGCTGAGCGCCTATCCGGATATGAGTCATGTGAAATACAGTAAGCTCCAAAAACTGAAACAAGGGATATTTGCACAAGCGGTTGCCTTTGCACGATCTATAGTTCACAACCCTGATAAAAAGAAAGCATTTGCGAAAAGACTGAAGAAAAATGAACGAGTGTATAATGCAGCTATCAAAGAATATTTGAGGAAGCATAAAGGGTAAGAGAACCTGCGTCGAAAAACCTAATTCTTAGAAAACTGATCGCTTTCTCCCGTGACCGAATTATTTGCCGCCATTTCTTTTGATTCGATCCTGGTGATCTTATAATCCAGTTTTACACCCCGGGTCGATCTTTTCACCGCCACGGTAGCTTCGTCGCCCGCCTGCACGGAATTAAAATCGATCGTTTCTGTTTTTACCACCGTGCCTTCCGGGTTCAGGTAATGCAATTCCACCGATACTTTATCAAGCAGGTACCGGGAATTATTTTGCAAGGTCATTTTGAGATTGCGAATGCCACCAAAAGCCGCCACTGTGTATTCGTTGAACTTCAGTTGAAGTTTGGAAGCAATATTTTCTTCCGGTGCTTTTTTTACTTCCTTGTTTTCTGCAACAGCAGCCGGGTGATTGGCAGGCGTTTCAGTCTTTAACGGGGTCGTTTCTTTTTTAATCACCTCATTCTTTTCTTTTGCATCTTTTTTGTCGGATGCAGGTATGACTTGTTCTGCAGCCGGGATTGTTGTTGTTTGTTCTATGGGAATGTTTTTTTGATCATTAGTTTCTGCTACAGTGCTGAGATCCGGTGCCGGTTCTTCCACGGGTGTTGTAGTAACGGTTTTTGTTTGCTGACTAAGAGGCTGCGATCTCGTTGAATCTTTGCTCCCGGTACCTTTTATGAACAGCATCATCAGGGCGCCAACTGCTACCAGCCCGGCATAGAGTGCTATTTTTTTCAGCGGCCATTTCAGCAGCGATCCGGTTAATCCGGTCCCGATAGCTATCGGGATGTCTTTCGTTACACGGTTTTGTATCCAGGGGTCTTTGGTCTCTTCGTTCCGCAGAGTATCGTTGATAGAAAAGGAATTATTGGAATGCAGGGTATTTATGCTGTTCGCTGTTTTCATTTCGGTTTGCCAGTTGGGGCTTTCTTGTTTTACAGGGGCCGGTTCTTCCTTCTTTTTATTTAGGGAGTTGTAATTCAAAGTATCTGTCGATGCTTCGTTCTTAGCATTGGGCGCATATTTCTCCCAGGGTTCATCCGCTGTGTGTTTAATGATCGGTTGGGCTGTTTCGTTCAACAGTTTTTTTAGTTCAGGGATCTCCTGTGGATTTTGCCAGCATACGCTCTGGCATTCCACCCAAAGCAGGTCGGTAGGGAGAAGACCGATACGTTTCAGGTCTTCCAGGCTAAGGGGGCTGCTTTCGCTGTTATTGCGCAGCAGGATATAGGTATTGTTCATGTGTTGGGAAGCTTCCTCTTAAAACGGAAAAATCTATGCCGGTAGTTGTAAAGGGATTGTTATTCTTTTTCGAGTCTCATTGCAAATGATGGCGACGGAAATTGTTGTGGCCCGGCTGCGGTGCTACTAGCATCGTCTGTTGCGTCGCACACTTGTACGTTCTGTTCGCTATTCAGCATTTGCGAACTGTCCTTCATGTCCCAGGGGGACATTTCATGGGTAGAATGATGAATTGAAAATGTATTTACGTTCCATCGGAATCCCGAATGCTTTCGGGATGCAAATCGATCCGCATCAAAGCACCAGGCGTTCCGCTGGAACGCTGCGAAAGGCTGGCTGTTCATTTTTACCCACGATGTGTTCCGCTGGAACACGGTCCAGGGAAACTTACTTAGATATGCTTAAGTTGACTTTTTATTTGATGTAACATTGACTTTCTTATAATCCGGCTGAATGGGTTAACAAAAAACCAATAGACCCGAAAACCTTTTTTCATTTTGTTGCTTCCGCACCAAACCCTTGTTTCGGTCGAAACAATTTGATTGGATGGCGATTCACGGATAACACGAAGATTTATTACTGCTTTAATAATATTTTCATTGTTGTATTCTATGAATTCTGACGGGGATCTAATTATTTCACAGCCACTAAAAGTCGGACGATTTGATATGATACCGAAAAGGATCTCTTCTCCCGGCTTTTCATCCAGTTTAACAAAACCAAGCCTGCTAATATCTTTGATAGTTGAGAGTTTCTGTCGCATTCCTCTCACCCGGAAAAGAAACCGGATCATACAGGACCGGCTCAAGTCACAATTGATCACCCGATAATATACGTCTTCAGAAGAGGAAACAATTTTAATTGAATGAAATTCTCTGTAATGATAATGGGGAAGATAGGTGTCTATCAACATACTAATGGGTTAGAGAATTTGTATCTGTGTTCCGGCAAACATGAAGTTACCAATTTTGGCCTTTCGTTCATTGTTCTCCGGAGCCGATAGCTATCGGCTTGGCATAACGTTTGACTGGGTGAAGTTGTTAGAAAGGAAACCCCCGTTTCATATTTGTTTTGGAGCCAGACTCCGGGCGGAAAAGGATGGCGTGTTACTTTTTTGGAACAGCAACTGCGGCAAAAAACAAGTTGGTCCCCATCTTGGAGCAACAGCACAACAGGCTAAAACTTAATGAACGATTGAGTTGTTTTCAACAGATCCCCCGTGATCCCGATCAATTGCAAATAATATTTTCCCGGTGACAACAAGCTTATTTCCATGTTAAACACATTTGTACCCATTGAAACAGAATAATACTCCCTTTTTATTTCCCTGCCGGCATTATCGAGGATCTTCACCCAAGCCGTTCCTGCTCTTGCCGCAGTAATGAAAACCTGCATATTATCATGTGCCGGATTGGGACGTAAAACCAAAGTGAGCGGCAAACTAATATCAATAGTTACTTTGCTGGAGTAAATATCGGGGCCACTCATATGCACCAGTTTGAGCCGGTAATAAATTGGTGACACATTCAATGCGATCACACCCGGATCTGTAAAATTGTATGGGTGGATGCCTGCTGTATTGGAAGGAGCAACGGTTCCGATATCTGTAAAGTGGGTACCATCAATGCTTCTTTGTACCACAAAATCAGCCAGGTTATGCTCGTTGATCGTTTTCCAATCCAGCAACACATCATTGTTTTGGAAGTGGCCGTTGAATTCAAGAAAGCCGGTTATCCCGGGTGAATTTGTATTTACAACAAATAATTCTTGATTGGTGCTGTCAGTAGATGCCTGCAGGAACAACAGTTCATTTGTACCCACTATGGATTTACCCGGAAATGAACCACCCGTGCCGGGTACAATTTCAATTAACATGTTGGTACCGGTTGCCGTACCGTCACTCTCCCAAAGCTCTTCACCATGAATACCATCATTGGCAGAAAAATAAAGCTTATCATTGATTATTGAAAAAAGGGATGGAGAATTAAAATCACCCACTAATCCACTTCCCGGTCCGGGCCAGATATCTTTCATTAACTGTGTACCTGCAGTTGTTCCATCAGTAGTCCAGAGTTCCATTCCATGTTCCTGGTCCATCACCTGGAAACAACATGTACCATTCACAATACTGAAATTGCACCGGAAATTTGCTGATGCATTACTGTTGTAAATTGTTTTGATCACATCAGTACCCGCTGTGGTACCATCACTTTTCCAAATTTTGAAACCATTTACAATGTCTGCCGTATGAAAGATGAGCAGGTTATTGTATGCCCTTAATTCAAAAGGATAGTTGAAGAAGGATATTGCAGCGATAGTCTTGATCAACATCGTACCTGCCGCTGTGCCATCTGTTTTCCATAGCGCCAGGTTATTGGACTGATCACGGGCAATGAAATAGATCGTATTGCCCATTTTCGTGATTTCCGATGGAAAACTTGAATTAGATCCGGGTACCAGGTCTTTCACCATTACGGTTCCTGCAGCAGTGCCATCACTTTTCCATAGTTCAACACCATTCACAGGGTCAACAGCTGAAAAATAGAAAACCCCGTTATCAAAAAATGCGTTATTAATATTGCTGGAGTTGATGCCCGGGTTAATATCTTTTATAAAAGTGATTCCCGCCCCGGTGCCATCGCATTTCCAAAGTTCAGATCCGTGTATATTATCAAATCCAATCAAATACATGGCATTATTCATACTACCCAGTATACCCGAGGAAAACCCATTGGGGCCCGGGTTCATATCCTGAACCATGACGGTTCCGGCGGTAGTACCATCGCTTTTCCACAATTCACTTCCGTGCACTCCATCATCCCCGGTAAAAAATAAAGTGCCGTTAAAATTGTAAAGA
>DATHDV010000057.1:0-42591 GCA_035318845.1 Chitinophagaceae bacterium | reverse complement strand
TATTTTAATTCCTGCTGCGCTGGAAAATGTAATTGATGCCGATAATGCACCGAGAGTGAAAGCAAAGATCGTTGGCGAAGCAGCCAACGGCCCGCTGACACCAGATGCAGATGATATATTGGGTAAAAAAGGAATACTGGTGGTGCCTGATATGTATCTCAATGCTGGCGGTGTAACCGTTTCTTATTTTGAATGGCTGAAAAACCTGAGCCATGTTCGTTATGGACGTTTAGAAAAAAGATTTACCGAGAACCTGAATGCACATATACTTGGACAGATGGAAGAACTGAGTGGTAAGAAAGTAACAGAGAACGAAAGGGAATTCATCATGCACGGGCCGGATGAAGTGGATCTTGTTTATAGCGGTCTTGAAGAAACCATGATCAATGCCACACATGAGATCATGAATATATGGAATAACAATCCTGATATTCCTGATATGCGGACAGCGGCTTATGTAGTTGCTATCAATAAAGTGGGAACGAGTTATGCGGAGCTGGGAATATTCCCTTAGACCAACACCAATTGCTTATTATCGGAATCCCGTTTACGAAAGTGGACGGGATTTTTTTGTTTGTACGTTTTGGTGTTGATTACTAAACTATAAACGTGCGGGAAGTATCGTATATTTAAGAGTTAGCGGCTATTCCTTAACCATCTTTTTATGCAAAGATTAATTGTCACATGTGTAGTAATTAACTTTCTTTATCCATCAATTGCTCAGTCGGACACACTCACAAAGAAGCAGCAAAAAGGGTTTCTATTCCTTTCAGCATATAATTATAGGTACGATTACGATGGAGGACACATGAGGCCGCTTGGATTTCACGATTTTTTTTATCCTTCATATGATTTTAGTTTAGAAGACACTGTCATATATACTGGCGGAATAAGAATGGATTTTATTATCGGAAGATATGGTTTGAAGAAGAATGCTATTAAAGTGTATGGCCAAGACACTTCACATTGCTATGAGTATGACAGCTTTTACGTTTTGCCTGTCGTAATTGACTTCAAACAATATGAAGATTATGAACCGTTTGTTTGCAGAAGAAATTTTTACAGGTTTAGAACTATCAACGGTAAAGAATTAAGGTTTGAATATTTACACAAAGCAGCCACTATTACTAGATTGACAGAAGTGCCTATCAAAGTAAAGAAAAGAATAAACCAGCAGAACAGCCGCTAACATGGGGTTTTCTGCTAGACCGCTAAACTTTCTTGCCATATCGAAAACGCAACCCATCCCCCTCCCCCAACGTCCTGATAACCGCATCAGGTTTATTTATCGAAAACATTATCTTCGTCACCGCCTACGCCGGGCTACGGCGGGTAAAACCTCCAAAAACAAAAACATGAAAAAATTATTATTTGCCGTTCTCAGTTTCGCTGTGGTTTCGGCCCATGCACAATCCGCAGATGAGGTGATCCAGAAATTCAGCGCCAATATGGGCGGACTGGAAGCCTTCAATAAAATCACTTCCGCAAAAATGACGGGCACTTATTCCACCCAGGGCAACGATCTTTCCCTAACCGTACAAATCATCAATGGCAAAGCCATGCGTACCGATGTGGAAGTAATGGGCCAGGCCGTTACCAATGTTTATTATAACGGGAAGGGCTGGAAGATCAACCCTTTTGCCGGCGCAACCGCTGCCACAGAAGTGACCGGCTCAGAATTGAGTGACTTTAAAGGACAAGCAAGCCTGTCCAGCCAACTGATGGATTACAAAGCAAGAGGCCACCAGGTGGAATTGCAGGGAGAAGAAACAGTAGAAGGCATAAAGGCTTTCAAAATAAAACTGACCAATAAAGAAGATGGAAAAGTAACCACCTATTTTATTTCATCAGCTGATTATACACTGATCAAATCGGTTACCAGCCGCTCAATCCAGGGACAGGACATGGATGTGGAATCGTTCTATTCGAACCTGAAAGAGTTCGGTGGCATAAAATTCTTTATGACAAGGGATTCTAAAATAGAAGGCCAGACATTTCAAACCGTGACGTATGAAAAGATCGAACTGAATGTAACCATCGATGAAAAGATATTTGCAATGCCGAAGTAATAAACTTTTATTACAGGAAAACCCCGTTTGCAGTTGCAAACGGGGTTTTCTTTTGGGAAATACATAAATTGTGAATACAACTATTCAGCAGCATTATCAATATAATACCACCGGCAATGAATTTCGGCTTTTACGACCAATACAAACAATATTCAACTGTTGAATTATTAAAGATCGTAAAGAAAGCAACAGACTATCAGCCGGAAGCTGTTGAAGCTGCAAGAGCCGTCCTTGCTCAAAGACAGGTTGCTCAACATGAACTCGAAGAAGCTGACCATTTTATCAAAGAGGAGGAAAAACAGGCCAAAGCCTTTTCGAATAAGATCGGCTCCTACAAAGAAAAAGCGGCCGATTTTTTTGAACCTATCATCAACCCGGGAACAGAAGTAAAACCTGTAAAATGGCTCAACATCCTGTTACTTTTTACAGGACTTCAATACGTATGGATCTTTTACGATACCATCAAAGACTTATTGCATTCACTTCAATGCAGGTATTGCGGTTTTGATTTTTCAATGTTCCTGCTGCTTGTAAACCTCATTTATATTCCTCTCATTCTTTATTTGCTTTATAAAAAAAGAAAATGGGGATGGATACTTTTGTTTGCAGATAATCTTTTTATATTGATCATAAGATTAGGGGAGACATATACTTTCTTCAAATACCGGGAGTTTCACCGGGGCAGCACAAGTGAATTCCTTTTCCTCATCCTGGTCAGGGCTGCATTCGTATTCTTTTTATGGCGGAAAACAATAGCTGATTTCTTTGGGGTCACCGGTAAAATCAAAAAGGATACCGCGATGATAGCAGGTGCTCTCGGACTCGCTCTTGTTATTCTGTCGTTCTACCTTTCTGCATGATGATCTGTTGCGGCAATTCTTCAAGGATGTTTAAGCCCTTCTCTCCTCTTTCCCAACCATAAGTAAAACCGCCATTGGTGATAATAATATATTTCACCGGCACACTGATATTGTAGCGCAATACTTGGTGCAAAACATCTTCATCCAGTTTTATTTCTCCTCCTTTACACTCGATCATCATCCAGGGCTGGTGATCATGGTCGTACACAAGAATATCAAACCGTTTTTTTAATTCGCCAAGCCGGATCTCTTTTTCAAGAGCGATCAATGCAGAAGGATAATTCTTTGCCTGGATAAGGTATTGAACAAAATTCTGCCGCACCCATTCTTCCGGCGTCAGCAACAGCCATTTTTTGCGAAGAGCATCAAAAATGAATTCTTTCCCAGCTTCTTTTTTAATGCGAAAATCCGGTTCGGGGTAATTGATGACCACCAAGCTTCAAAAGTAATTGATTAAATTCGCAGTCATGAAGACAAAAGAAGAAATTGTACAGAACTGGTTGCCCCGTTATACAGGACAGCAATTAGAGAATTTTGGTGAATACATCCTGCTCACCAACTTCAGCAATTATGTAAAAATGTTTGCAGACTGGAACAAAGTAGATATGATCGGCGAAGGCAAACCAATGCAATGTGCAACGGCTGATAATATCAGTATTATCAATTTTGGTATGGGCAGTCCCACTGCTGCAACGGTCATGGACCTGTTGTCGGCTATTCAGCCCAAGGCGGTTCTGTTCCTGGGTAAATGCGGCGGCTTGAAAAAAAGAAATAAATTAGGAGACCTGATCCTGCCGATCGCTGCTATCCGCGGCGAAGGAACATCGAACGATTATTTTCCTGCCGAAGTACCTGCATTGCCGGCCTTTGCTTTGCAAAAAGCGGTATCCACCACGATCAGGGATTACGGAGTGGACTACTGGACCGGCACCGTGTACACTACCAACCGCCGGGTATGGGAACATGATGAACCCTTCAAAGAATATTTACAGAAAATAAGAGCTTATGCCATTGATATGGAAACAGCCACTATTTTCATTGTTGGCTTTTATAATAAGATCCCGACAGGTGCTTTATTACTGGTGAGTGATCAGCCCATGACACCCGACGGAGTGAAAACAGAAGAAAGCGATAAGAATATAACGACCCAGTTTGTAGAGAACCACCTGAAAATTGGTATTGCCTCTCTTAAACAATTGATGGACGATGGTATGACAGTGCGGCATTTGAAATTCTAACAGCATTCATCACAAAAGTGATTGAAAATAATGGCCGGAACTTTCTCACAGGTATATATCCAATACGTTTTTGCTGTAAAAGGCAGGGAAAACCTGATTCGTTCGGGATTTGAGACAGAAATTTATAAATATATTGCCGGCATTGTTTCCGGAAAAGACCAAAAACCCCTTGCTGTTAATGGTATGCCTGATCATGTTCATGTTTTGGTTGGGTTAAAACCTGCTATGAGAATATCTGATCTCATCAGGGATATTAAAAATAATTCCAGCAATTTTATTAATGAAAAGAAATGGTTGAAACAGAAATTCAACTGGCAGGAAGGCTATGGCGCTTTTTCTTATTCTGAATCGAATTACGGAAAGGTAATTGATTACATAAAAGATCAGAAAAGGCATCATGAAAGAAGGACGTTCCGGCAGGAATATTTTTTATTATTGAAAAAATTCAATATTCCGTTTGAAGAAAAATATTTGTTTGAATTTTATGATTGAATGTTGTGTCACCCCTTCGGGGTTTATGGCCAGAAGAAACAATCTTTGCTATAATAATGACAACCCTTCGGGTTTGAGTTTTGGAAAAACGGGTAAAAAAAATCGAAGGGGTGTAATTAATATAGAGCAAAATCAAACAGGAGCTTCGATTTTTTATGTAGGCAGCATCACATAGAATTAATCCCGAAGGGATGAAATTAATATAGAACACGACCAAACAGGAACCGAAAACCCCGAAGGGGTGATATTAGAAAAATAATGAACCCTCTGTTACAAATAAAAAACCTCTCCGTTGATTTTGATTCCGAATCCGGGATCATTCATGCATTAAAAAATATTTCTTTCACCGTCAACCGGGGCGAAGTGGTTGCATTGGTTGGTGAATCCGGTTCGGGAAAATCTGTCACCTCACTTTCTATTTTACAATTGCTGCCTTCTCCCCCGGCAAAATATACAACCGGTGAAATTTTATTTTCCGAAAATGGCGATACTGCGATCGACTTGCTGAAAAGAAACCGCTATGAGTTGCAGGACATCCGCGGCAATAAGATCGCCATGATCTTCCAGGAACCGATGACATCCCTGAACCCGGTGCTAACCTGCGGCAACCAGGTAATGGAAGCCATTCAACTGCATAAAAAAACCTTGCCTACCGGCAGGCAGGTTAGTGCCCATGAAGCAAAGCAACAAACCATTCATTGGTTTGAAAAAGTAAAGCTGCCTGATCCCGCCGCTATCTTCAACCGGTATCCCCACCAGCTGAGTGGCGGACAAAAGCAACGGGTGATGATCGCCATGGCGATGTGTTGTGAGCCTTCCATACTGATCTGTGATGAACCGACAACAGCATTGGATGTAACCGTGCAGAAAACGATCCTGCAACTTATAAAAGAATTGCAGCAGCAATCCAACATGGGTGTCATATTTATCACGCATGACCTGGGGGTTGTCGCCGAAATTGCCGACCGCGTCGTGATGATGTATAAAGGAGAAATAGTTGAACAAAATATTTTGAAAGAAATTTTTATCCATCCACGGCATCCTTATACAAAAGCGTTGCTGGCCTGCCGACCGGTGAATCATGAGAGAGGGAAAAGACTGCCTGTGGTTTCAGACTTTCTTGAAGAAACGAGGTCGGAAGCCGGAGGTCGGAAGCCGGAAACTACCGTTCCGATATCAGACATCAGACCTCTGACCTCAGACATCATACCTCCGACTTCCGTTCTCCTTAAAGTACAAAATCTCTCCGTCTGGTTTCCGGCTAAAAAAACGATGTTCGGTAAACCCGTTTCATTTACCAAAGCTGTGGATGATGTAAGTTTTGAAGTATATAAAGGTGAGACATTAGGTCTTGTTGGAGAAAGTGGTTGCGGCAAAACAACATTGGGAAGAACCTTGTTGCGCCTGATCGAACCCAGCTCCGGAAAAATTATTTACAATGGCATTGACCTTACCGCTAAAAAAAGAGATGAGCTGCGCTCTTTACGTAAAGAAGTTCAAATTGTTTTCCAGGATCCCTATTCTTCATTGAATCCCAGGTTAACCATTGGCTCTGCCATTGCTGAACCCATGAAAGTGCATGGAATTTTTTCAACGGGAAAACAACGAAACGATAAAGTAACGGAGTTGCTGGAAAAAGTAAACCTGAAAGCAGAACATTTTAACCGTTACCCGCATGAATTCAGCGGCGGGCAGCGTCAACGCATTGTTATTGCCCGGGCATTGGCATTAAACCCTTCATTTATTATTTGTGATGAATCAGTATCTGCCCTTGATGTAAGCGTACAGGCCCAGGTGTTGAATTTGCTGAACGACCTGAAAAAAGAATTTGGATTTACCATCATCTTCATTTCACATGATCTTTCCGTTGTCCGCTATATCAGCGACCGCATCATGGTCATGAACAAAGGGAAAATTGAAGAAAGCGGGAATGCGGATGATATTTATTTCAATCCCCGATCGGTCTATACTAAAAACCTGATCGCATCCATACCAAAAACTGTTTTGGTTTAGTCTGCAGAATCAGTCACACCCGTTCTGTATACATTGTCTTCATAAAATTTCCTGGCACTGTTCCGGCGGGCATATAATAATTTTTTTAAAGCCTTGTTCAATTGGTTGTCAATAGGTACATCCTGTTCGATCTTTGTTTCCGTAAAATCTGTAAAATCATACGGGTCAGAATCAAAAGAAAAAAGTTGTGTATACTTAAATGGAGAGACATTCAAATTCACACTGTCTTCGAATTCAAATTGTTTTGGATCCTCCGGCACGAGTCCCACCACAGCCAGTTTCCAGGAGAGATCGTCTTTTTTTGATTTGTATTTATAAAAATAAAAAAATCCTTTTTTCTGTTTGTATGCTGCGCCCAGCCTGTCGATATACACCATTGAATCAGGCTTATCATAGGTCTCTTTATCAAGCAAAGAACTTTTCCCAAGGTCAAGATGATTGTTATACACTGCGGGGAACATATCCTGTCTTTTCAGTCTTTTAAGGTCTTTGTACAATTGATAGCGGTAATCATCCAGCCCGCCGAAATAATTGAGCAAACTGTCAGGAAATGGTTTATTATGCTGAAGCAGCAACAGCATCGTGTTGTACTTCAACTCCCGGTCACTTGATCTTAGCATTTGTTCTAATAATGGATACACTGCCGGGTTGCTTTCCGCAAAAGGCAATAATAAAGTTGCATAAAGACTGAGATCGTCATTACCTGAATCTTTTTCATCGTATTCAGAATAATAGGAAGTGGCTTTTTTTCCCTTTTTGTTTTCTTCTGCCTTTTCGATGGATCTTTTCTTTTCGGCAATGGATTGTTTTCTCAATTCCTGTTTGGTTTCGATCATGAATTTGCTGAAATACGTTTCATAATCCTTTGGCTTCACCAGGTTGCTGTCTACCATCTCCCCCAATAATTTCATGATGCTGCTCTTATAGTCTGCCAGGTTAAGAAGGGGAAGCAGGTCGGGCAAAATGGTCCTGGTCAGTTGCAATGAATCGGATAACTCATCGAGGAAGCTGCCGTTATTATAATCATAACCCCTGAACTTCCGCAGAGTTGCTAAGGAAGGAAATACGGTATAGTCACTTCCGGTCTCAGCAGTCTCCAGTACCGGCGGCTCGGTAGTGATTATATCCCTGAAAATGGTAAACGCATAAAATGTTTGCTGCTGTAATAAACTTTCCAGCGCTGAATATTGCAATTGCACCGTATCACCAAGGGCATAATACAGATCTTTGAGGTAATCAGAGGATGCACTGGTATTGATATCTCCCAGTTTCTCGATCAGTGATTTTTTAGTATCCAGGTATTTTTTTTCATCCCAGTTTAACCCTTGAATTATTTTTTTCAGTTGTGGCAGGTCGGATGAATCCAGTTCAATATCATCAATATGCTTAACAGCCCGTTTATGCAATACACTGTCTGTACTCATAAAGTCCTCAAAGAACAAATTTGATTTTTTTACAAATGGATCTATTCCTTTCAATGTATAAACAGGAGTAAAAGTTTCAAAGAAATTCTTTACAAAAGCGCTGGGCTGCGTCAGCGTATCCGTTTCGGTGCTCAATGAAAAGCTGATCCCGTCCTTATAATAGGTTTTTGTCCATAAACTACGGCTGCTTCCCTTTTCGGTTACAATGGATTCCCAAACTTTCGTTTTATCAGGCAGCTCTGTTTTCTTTTTCATTTTAAATACCCGGGTACTGTCAGCAAAGAACATAGCTTCTTTTTCTTTGGCGGATGCAACACTGTCTTTTGCATAATAATACCTGGATGAGCGGAAAAAAGAAACATATATTTTTTCACCCGTTGAATCATTACCGATCGTTTTGTTGCGGTACGTGCCGCCTTCCAGCCGATCATTTTCTGATTCTTCATCATCGCCATCTTCTCCAAAATAACTATAGCTGGGGATATCCAGTTTTATTTTCTTCTCTTCGGGATAAACAGGAGTAGTAACAGTAAAATAAAGAGCGGTATCCCTTTGTTGCTTCGCCTCCTTATAAATAAATGGTTTTATTTCAAATGAGTTCAGGAAATTCTTCATGGCTGCTGTTTCCTGTTTTCCGTGTGCTATTAATGTATAATAATGCGGTCCCTGGATAATGAACCGGGTAAGATAGACAGCTCCTTCTTTGTCTTTGAATTTACAATCCAGCGCCGGGTAACCCTTGTGGTTTATTTGCCTGCTGTAAAGTTCTGTGTCAATAAAATCAGAGGCCATAAAACTTTCATGCATGAGGCCCAGGTCAAAACTATCTTCTTCTATAAAATGATAATTATGGATATCTGTCCTGATGATACGGTATTGTATGCCGGTGGTCTTATCCTCTGCATCATATATCCAGGATCCATCATTGCCGATATAAGGATCATGCGGCAGGTCAACAGCAAATCCTCCGTAGGGCGGAGAATATTTTTTCCAAACTGTGACGGCCGGGTCGTTGACAGCTTTATATTCCTTCATCTGTATGCTGCCAAAAAATTTCCTGGCCTCATCGCCATACCTCACATAATCGCCGTTACCACTCATTTTAAAAAAAATGATCTCAAACGGTGTAATAAAAATATTATACCGCTGCAGGTCGCCGCGACGGGTGCGACTCGTTATATCAAATCCTTTATACCCGTTCTTTAAGATCTTTGTTTTTGAAATTATTTTTCCCGGCACGTTTTCATACAGCAGGCTGTCAATGATCTTATATACAGCATCCGTGGAATGCGACCACATCCAGGCATTGGTCATGATGCGGGTGACCATGTAATAACTGCCGTTGGACATATCGGCATATTGTTTTTGTTCCAGCGCCGCATCTTCCCCGAACTTGTAAAATTTTCCGGGAATATCCACTTTAAAAAATCCGTCCTCAGCCGTCTCTGTTCTGAAGCTGACCGGCACTCTTATTTTATCCACGAAGTCTTTATCCCTGCTGTCCCTCTCTCCCATTTTTACCGGGCGAAGCTTATAACCTTTTTTACGAAGGATCTCTATCACACCCCTTTCTCCGGGCAAATGTGCGGCACCGACTCCCACAAACAAGGAAGAACCGGACCTGATAATAGAATCAATTGAATTAGCCTGTATCTCATTCCTCCGGTATAAAAATTTTTCATCAAATGCTACCGACGTGCTGTTAAATTTATTAATGGAATCCAGCAGGTCAAGGTTACCGTTGCGGTAAGCCTCCTGCAGTTTGTCTGTCGAGTATTCATCGGCGCCATCATAGCTCCTCTCTTTTTTGGTTTTATCTTTCGATGCATCCTTATAGGCTTCGGCCATTAGCTTCATACTCTCACCATAGCTTTCTACCCCGGCAACTTTTTTACCCCATTTTTTACCACATTGAAAAATATACATGTCGAGATAAGTGTCTTCCTCAAAATCACTCGACTCATTACCATAGCTCCGGTATAATAAATTATTAATAGTAGAAGGGTTGCTGTATAGTGCCCGTTCGATCTTATTCTCGTATTTGTAGAACTTAAGTGTGTTAATGGTTAAATATTCATTGGGGATCGACTTATAGTTGCCTAAAAACCTGTTATAGGCATTGTTATCACCTGCATTAAGATCAAACCTGCTCATATCCTCCTGCCATGTTTCCGGGTTGGTCTCAAGCGCCACGACCTGGGCATTCCGGATGGCGATATAAAAGGAATCGGGTAAATGAAAGGCCAGCTTACTGCTCACATGCATGGTCCCGATGAGATAAGATGGCTTTTTCAACCCCTTGCCTGAAATTTCCCATAAAAGGCTGGGATATTTTTTGTTCTTGAGCTTAGGCTGCGCCTGTATTGAAAGAATACAAAAGACACTCAGAAAAAGTAAAAGGTTTCGTTTCATATAGGTTGGTATCCGATCCGGCCTGGGCAGGATCATCAGGAGTTTATTGGTATGACAAATGTAAGATGCTGCGTTGCAATGAAAACCATAAAATTGTTTTGAAAGCCAGTTTTTCTGCACAGCCGGTTTGTTCATATCATATCCACATTTTGAAAACCTGCGGCCAAATGAAACTGGAAAACTTAAACGGGATTTTGAGCAAAAAAAGTATACTTTTGCCCCCTTTTAATGCAGTCATGTTGACCAGGCCCGGCGCCGTAAGGCCGGAATCGGATCATCCCTTCCCGGCATTTTGCCCGGTTTGTGTCATGAGACTTATCTAAAATATTAATTACTCATGAAGCTATCACAATTCCGTTTTGACCTTCCACTTAACCTGATCGCCCAAAACCCCACCAAACGTCGTGAAGATGCACGAATGATGGTTGTTCACCGCCACACCGGTGAAATGGAGAATAAACATTTCAGGGACATCATCGATTATTTTGAAGACAAGGATGCATTTGTAGTTAATAACACCAAAGTTTTTCCGGCCCGTATGTATGGGCGCAAGGAAAAGACCGGGGCCAAGATCGAAGTATTCCTGTTGCGTGAACTGAATAAACCCAACCGCCTCTGGGATGTAATTGTTGATCCCGCAAGAAAGATCCGTGTGGGCAACAAACTTTATTTCGGCGACCAGGAAGACCTGGTAGCAGAAGTGATCGACAATACTACCAGCCGTGGCCGCACCATCCGTTTTTTATGGGAAGGAAGCGAAGAAGATTTCCGGGCTCAATTGGAAAAGCTGGGAGAAACACCTTTGCCAAAATATATCAAACGTAAACCAGATGAAGAGGATAAAGAACGTTACCAGACCGTTTATGCAAAACATGAGGGAGCTGTGGCTGCCCCAACAGCAGGTTTGCATTTTAGCCGGGAGCTGATCAAAAGACTGGAGATAAAAGGGATCCGTTTTGCAGAAGTTACCTTACACACAGGACTTGGTACTTTCCGCCCGATCGAAGTGGAAGACCTGAGCAAGCATAAAATGGATGCAGAATATTATCATATTGATGAAACAGCCTGTAAGATCGTGAACCGGGCCAAAGAATATGGCCATCGTATCTGTTCTATCGGCACTACAACCATGCGGGCCATGGAATCATCTTTTACTGCACAGAAATTATTGAAACCTTCAGAGGGCTGGACCAATACCTTTATTCATCCGCCTTATGATTTTAATATCGCTGATTCTTTAGTAACGAACTTTCATTTACCCAAAACAAGTCTCCTGATCATGACCTGTGCTTTTGCAGGATATGAACTGGCGATGGAAGCTTATAAGAAAGCTATCAAGGATAAATACAGGTTCTTTAGTTACGGAGATGCGTTGCTGATCATTTAGAACCGGGAACTGAAGGAATTAAATAGATTAAAATAAAATGGAGGCTGTCTCTTTTGCGACAGCTTCCGTTTTATTTATGGACCTGAGCTTTATTTAAACTTCAGGTTCAGTGAAACGATATTGGCATTCATGCCATAGTTTTTTGCATAATGACCATACCTCAACTCCAGCATACTGAGATGTTGCATTCCAAAAACCCCTTTGGGCGGAGCGATCCGAAAGCCCGCGCCATAGAAATTACTGCTGAAAGCCGATAGATCATAATTGCTGGTATAAAACTGATCAGCCATTTTATGCACTTTGTAGGCGGAAAAATAATCAACCGCTGTTTGTTTATAATACCTGTAAAATGGGGTGATGGAAAAGAATGGAGTTATCTTAACCGGTACCTCAAGATCTATCGTATGTGCACTCAATCCCCAATCATCATGATAGTACCTGTAAAAACCTTTTAAAATAATACGGTCCCCGATAAAGTAACTGGCCCTGAATCCCAATGGTATCTTCATTCGGGTATCCGGTAAATTCTCAACATGCACAGAGTTGTCAGTAAAATAAACCCGGTGAAAAGGAAGACCGAGATAACCTTTCTGGTAAACCAGGTCGGCAATAAACATGATCTGCAATCGCTGATTGATGATCTGTGAATAAGACAGTGACCCGCTGAATGAATTTCGCGGAGTGCCGGGATAATTGTTCTCATTATCATTATTCCCTCCGCTTCCACCGCCGACTCTTAATTCAATCGGGTATATCAGGCTCACCTTGTCGAAATATGCCTGTGCCTTTGCTGTAAACTCACCATTCCGGTTATTGGTTTTTTTGGAGAAATTTATATTAACACCTATTGACTGGTAATCATATTCCGTAGAAAATGAAAGTCCGGCGCCAAATGTGGTTCCTTTTTTTTGGTTTTCCACTGACCAGTTGAATGAAGGATAGAACCTGGTATCAGCATGAGAGGCTGAGGAAATAGTTTGTGGGTCGATCTTATCTGATGAAGCAGATGTATAATGGTCTATTCCTACTTCTGCTTCAAAACTGTGTTTCCTGTCATGCTTATCCCACTTAGCAATCTTAACATCAATTGCTGCTGAATAATCACTAAGCTTCTCTGAGCCAATACCACCTGTAACAGGTGAATTATTCCCGTTCTGGGTGTAATAGCTGGTTACCAAATTAGCCTCTTCAAAAGTCAGCTTCCGGCTTTTATACTGCGATGAATCTTTGGGAGATGATTGAGCAAAGGCAGCAAATAAACTTAAAAAGATACCGACCACAGATAAACAAATCCTTTTCATTGCTGTGTTTTAGAATTAAAGTATTAATTACATCCGCATCCTCCGCCAGTTTTACCGCCATTGGCCCCCGAAGCTCCCTCCCTATAGGATTGAAAACTCGTTTCTGTTTTCTGGATCTTCCGGTTGCCCAGGGTCATTTCTCCGTCATTCAATTTATTTTTCTGGTATTCCTTTACCGTGGTGCAGGAGCCCAACAGTGCAATGGCGGTGATGGCGGTTGCAGCAATAGCAGTCGCATGGTGTTTTTTTCTTTTCATTTCAGGTTTATATTTTTTGATGTGTAAATTTTATCATTATCATCAACAATGATGCAGGCTAATCCTTTCACCTGGTTCACCATATCCAATCCCACTTCTATTCCCATGATCATTACCGGCGTGGCCATGGCATCAGCAATCTCTGCGTTGGGACTGATGATCGTAACACTTTTAATGCCATGCACAGGCAATCCCGTTTTAGGATCTATGGTGTGAGAATATTTCTTACCCCCAATCATAATATATTTTTCATAATTACCGGAAGTAGCTACCGCCATATCAGTAATGGAAAAATAAGAGAAGGGATGACGGGTTGCATCGGGATCAGCAATTCCAATTGTCCATTCTTCGCCATTGGGTTGTAAACCCCATGCCGTTAGATCACCGGCGGCGTTAACAATACCACTCTCCACTCCCTTTTGTTGCAGGATGATCCTGGCCCTTTCAGCTGCATAGCCTTTTCCAATTCCGCCAAAACCAATTCTCATTCCCTTTTCCTTCAGGAATACGGTGCCATTTTTTTCATCCAGTATAACGTTGCGATAATTAATGAGGTGAACAGATCTTTTTGCAGTAGCCGGATCAGGCAATGAGGTCATTGTCTTATCAAAATTCCAGAGTTTTTTATCAACAGATCCATACGTAATATCAAAAGCTCCCTGGGTAATATCTGAAATCCTTTTTGACCGTTGAATGATATCAAATACTTCTTTGTCCACCATTACCGGGGCAATGCCGGCATTCCGGTTAATAAGATTTGTCTGGCTGTTTTCGCTGAACGTGGTTAGCAATTTTTCTATCCGGCTGATCTCGGCAATGGCATCCTCAATTCTATTGAATGCCCATTTTTCATTCTGCGATACCACGGTTATCTCAAACCGGTTGCCCATTAATTTGAGCACTTTGCGGTGAATGGCTGGCGCTATAGTGAGGGTACTACTTTCGGGCATTCAATAACTCTTTTATTTGCGCTGTAAATCGTTCGGCTGTTACATTGGGATAACCGTCCCATGCTTTTATTACTTTTCCTTCAGCAGTAAGTAATACAGTGTAAGGAAAACTACCCTGCGGGTTGTATTTATCAGCCAGCTTGTCATTTTTTTTCTGCTGGTCTTTTGATAACTGGTTTTTTTTAAGCCGGGGAAAATCAGCATTGATCAGCACAAGGTTACTGTCAGCAAATTTTTTGAAGAAAATGTTTTCAAATATTTCATCATAAAGTTTAATACAGGGGCCACACCAGTCTGAACCTGAAAAATTAAGCAAGATCAATTTATGCTCCGTTACGGCTTTCTTTTTTGCATCTTCAAAATCTTTTTCCCAGCCAAGTAACGATGCCAGGAAAATACCTGTTAGTAGAATGGAAAATGAACGCATACGGTGTGTGATTGCTGTCAAAATTAACGTAGCAACATTGAAAAAAGTATGAGCTTGATCACATTAACATTTAATTATTCCCGATCTATTTTTTATTGTGGTTGGGAGTGAGATGAACTTCATATCCTAATTCTTTTTCAAGGTATTCGCTGATCTCCGCGGCCCGGTTATAGATCATCATGTGTGTTGCATCCTTTATTATGTAGGTTGGATTGACCTTCCTGGCAGGAAATATTTTATCCCTGTCCCCGTGAATATGGATGAGCGTATCGGGTTGCCAGTTATTTTTCCAATTCAGTATCTGTGTGATGGCCCAGTCAACAAAAATGAGGTCGGCATTTCTCCGGTAAGCCCTTACCATTTCTTTTTCTTCTTTTGTGGATACGCCAAGACGGGCATTGCCGATCTTCTCGGTGTATTTATGTAAGCTTACAGGAACTATTTTATCCAGCTTCAGGGTGCCGGCCGCTTTCATCCAACGTGGCAATTCATTGACAGATTTAATACTGGATACAATGATCAGTTTTCGTAACGGTTTTTGTTTAGCTATCTCGATACCCATCATGCCGCCAAAAGAAACACCCAGTAAAACAGCAGCATCTTCTTTGATATATTCACTCATTCTTTTTGCATAGCCTTCCAAACTTTCTTTTTTATGCGGCTTTATCCATGGGATATATTTCAGTTCATATCCTTTTATATGAAGGTTGGCAAATATTTTTTCGTCTGCCCCTAACCCGCTTATACAATAGATCGGTTTTTTCATATTTATTTTTCAGGAAGCCGAAGGTAGTTTTAATAGCAGGAATTTCCTGCCATTATCATTACAGTCCAAACATCCCTTTATTTAATTGTTGAAGGATCTGTGTTTTGTATTCCGCCGGGACCAGCAAAGAAATATTGTGAGGACTGCCGCCATATGAAACCATGCGGATCGGAATATTCATAATAGAACCAAACAATTTCTTCACCATCGCCTCTGTTTTGGAAATTTCATTGCCCACCACGGAAATGATGACCTGGTTCTTATCCACTTCGATAGAACCAAAAAGTTCCAGTTCTTTCAATATTTCTTTCAGGTGAGTGGCGTTGTCGATCGTTAATGAAACAGCCACTTCCGAAGTAGTGATCATGTCGATCGGGGTCCGGTATTTTTCAAACACTTCAAATATCTTTCTTAAAAAACCATAAGCCAGTAACATCCGGCTGCTTTTGATGCGGATAGCAATGATATTGTCTTTTGCAGCCACTGCTTTTACACCAACGCTACCGGCTTTTTCGGTAATGAGCGTTCCCTTCGCTTCCGGGCTCATGGTATTGAGCAGCTTTACCGGTATCTTATATTGCTGTGCCGGCCAGATGGAAGCAGGATGCAATATCTTGGCGCCGAAATAAGCCAACTCAGCAGCTTCTTCAAAACTCATTTGCTCGATGGGAATTGTTTTCTTGACAATTCTCGGGTCGTTATTGTGCATGCCGTCAATATCGGTCCAGATCTCGCAAACACTTGCATTTATTGCCGCGGCTATGAGTGAAGCTGAATAATCGCTTCCCCCACGTTTCAGGTTATCGATCTCTCCTTTTGCATTGCGGCAGATATAACCCTGGGTGACGAATATTTTTTTGGTCTTATGCTCTTTCAGCAGTTGTGATAATTTCACGGTGATGCCCCCGATCAGCGGTTCATCATACTGATCGATCGTCATGAAATCCAGCGCCGGCAACAGCACATGGCTGATCCTCTTTTCTTCGAGATATACACAAAACAATTTTGTAGAGATCAGTTCGCCTTGTGCCAGGATATCTTTATTCAGCGATTCGCTGAAAGAAATTTTCAGGATGATATTGAGAAATTCAAAATGTTCGTCAATGATTTTTTTTGCTTTTGCAAGGGAATCTTTCTTTTTTACCAGGTCCTTAATAAATGTATGGTAATGTTTTTCCAGCTTATCAATGGATTGTTTGGCCAGGTGACGGTCTCCTTTTGAAATATGCTCACCAATTTCCACCAATACATTGGTAGTGCCGGCCAATGCTGACAGGACAACAATAACAGGTTCTTTTTCTTTTGTGACCAGCGATACAATGTGATGCATTCTTTCCGGCTTGCCCACACTGGTGCCCCCGAATTTCATTACTTTCATACCCCTGATATTTTAATGGATAAATACCCCCACAAGCGAGTAAGCAAAGATAAGCGCTGCCTGGTATAAATACACCGGTGATAATTTACTTCAGCGCTTACAATGTAATATAGAAGTAAAAGACTTTATTATAGAAATTTGATCCATAATCATCGTCATAGGTCGAACTTGATGGGTAATTATCAGGACGGTATTGATAGGTGTACCATTCATTATAAGTTGGATTCTGATATTCCTGGAATTGAGCATGCAGAACATTATTGAATTGAAAGTTCCATAATTCAAAATAAGGGGATTCAAAAACCGGGTATTTTATTTTTATAACCTTTGATAAGGGGTTCTTCTTGTTATCATAACTGACCTGTGCCTGCTGATAAGCCCCGATCCCGCTCGTCACGGTTTGAGTTACAATGTTTCCCCCGATTTGAGAAACCGTATAAACGGTCGTATCTTTTCCGGAAAGAATATAGTTTCCACTAATGAAATCATACATGTTTCTGTACCGGCTTACAGTGGAGCCGGATACTGCAAATGTTGAAACAGTGGCGCCGTCATTAGATCCGCCAGTTATATCCAATTCTATAACTGAGTCCTTGCTTATGATCCCATTCGAGTAAAAATTGTGAACAATGGTCTGGGAAAACCAAGGTGATGGTCCGGAATAATCCAAATCGTCAATAATATACTTATAAGGAAGCGTTTCACTGCCCTGGTAATAATAAGTATGTATGACTGTATCGGCTGCCAATGCCGGTCTCTTGGTGACCCCTACAAGCTGGGTTAATCTTTTTGAATTATCATAGGTAAAGTACAGCCAGGTAGTGGTATCCGTACCCGCAGGCAGGGTCGTGTCCAACCCTACTGCCTTTGTAATATAGATACTATCACTCGTTACCTGGTTTGGTGTACTCCAGTCTATCTCTTTCTGACAGGAAGAAAAACCTACAGTAAAAGATGCACCTATTAAAAACCCGGCTACAGTTTTCATAAATTTTCTATTAGTGTATTAAAGCTACAGTAAATCTTTCACCCAGCTTATTCAAATCCTCCACCACCATCTCCAGCAACGGGATCCCATTTTTCATTCTTTTATTCTCAAACTCTCTCTCCGGGTCACCCGGCACCAAAACTTTTTCTTGTCCTTTAATTGGTTTGGCTGAACGGAAACCTTTGATCCAGTTATCCATGTGTTTTTTATAATCATCAGCAGGACGAAAAGCATCCACTCTCATCGCTCCAAAAAAATGACCAATACCTTTTCCCGGTTGCTGTGAAGGGATAGGAATGTAAGCAGGAAACGGTGGAACCCATGGTGCATAATTAGCGCCGCTTAATAATGCAGAAAAAATATCGACGATAGCGCCGAGTGCATATCCCTTATTACTTCCATGTTCCCTGTCGCCACCCAACGGTAATAATGCACCGCCGCTTTTTAATGCATGAGGATCATTGGTAGGATTACCATCTTTATCCTGCACCCATCCATCCGGTGTCTGTAAATTTTTTCGTTGAAAGATCTCTAATTTACCATTGGCTGCAGTTGTGGTAGAAAGATCGGCAACAAAAGGCGGTTCATGACCAGCAGGCGCTGCCACACAAATCGGATTCGTACCCAGCATTTTATCAATGGAAAAAGTGGGTGCCACCAATGGGCTCGCATTCGTCATCGCAATGCCGATCATATCATGCTTCAAAGCTATCATCGCATGATGCGCTGCTATACCAAAATGGTTACTGTTTTGCACACTTACCCAACCCGTACCAACCTTATTTGCTTTTTCAATAGCGATCTGCATGGCGAATGGAGCAACAACCAATCCGAGACCACTATCACCATCCGCTACAGCAGTGGAAGGAGTTTCATGAATGATCTTCATATCCGGGGTTGCATTAACTCTTTTAACTTCCCATAGTCTTACATAACCACTCAGTCTTGCCACACCATGTGAATCTATACCCCGAAGATCGGCAGACAATAATGCTTTAGTCGCTGTATCGGCATGCTCATCACTGCAACCGATCTTTTGAAAAATGGTTTTGGTAAAATCGAATAATTGCTGATAAGAAAACAGTTGTTCCGGCATAGGGCAAATATAAAGCATGAGGCTTTCTCAAAGTTATTTTCAACGCGGAGATTAGGAGAAACAGAGTTACACAGAGTATTGTTCCCAATTTTACTTTCTCTGTGAAACTCATCCCAATAATTATCGGGACTATTACTCTGTGTTTAAATTCTTCTTCTTCATGAGCTGGCAATCATTTGCTATCAAATAAAAAATGCTCCTGTTTGAACAGGAGCATTCATTTAAATTATCTTCCGATAGTTTAGAACGGCAGGTCATCCACCGGTTCGGTAATATCACTGGGAGAAGGGATATTACTGTTTGAGGTGGAAGCCGCTGCAGAAGCATTAGGCTGGTAGGAACCAGCACCCGCACCGTCACCACGACCACCCAGTAACTGAACTTCTCTTACACGGAGTGATAAGGAGGCTCCGGGAGTGCCGTCATTTTTCTGATACGTTTTTAATTCAGGCGTACCCTCGGCATATACCTGTTTGCCCTTTGTTAAATACTGGGCCACGGCTGTACGATCTGTCCAGTAGGCACAATCCACCCAGGTTGTTTTTTCCTGTTGATTGCCCTGGCTGTCTTTGAACTTCTCGGTATGTGCCACCGTAAAGTTGATCACATTTTTTCCATTGACCGTATTTACCACGCAGTCTTTGCCGAGGTTTCCGATAATTTGCATTTTAATCATAGTGCTCAAATTTTAAATAACATAATTAAGAAGCGGCAAGTTAGCATTATTCCCTTGCCTTACGATGTGTGCATAATAGATCTGACTTTACTATTACAGGTTTGTGAATAACTTTTGCTTCCCTGCCGCTTCACTTATTGATGGACCTGAAAGATGCGACAAAGAAGAAGTTGATTCCAAGGGAAAAAACTCTTTTTTTCCTGTTTTTTAACAAAGGGGTTTCGTTTTTCAATCATCCGTTCTGCCTGCAGCTGCATCAATGATCCTTCCAAAGAAGATAGCATTCATAAACAACTTACTGCCACCCAGCCAGAAAGCCCGGAAATTGGGATTGTCTGCAATATTAATAACACGGCCATTTCCAACCGTATTGACAATGACTGCCGCTGAATTTTTAATGGCTCCATAATTTCCCTGGCTTACCCAACCACTTTGCAATGGTTTGCTGCCATAATAAAAAGGAGTGGCATAAGGATTCTTACTTTTTTCCATGAAAACTTTGTTGGCTTTAAAAAGACTAACCGTTTTCTGGTTGTATCCATAAGCCAGCGGATGTGCAAGATCAACCTCGGCGCCGAAGATGGCACCCTGTATTTGCTGTGCCCCGTCAATCTGCTCCCTGTCTGTATAGGCTAATCTTGAAGCGCTGTCTACAGGTGAACTGACTTTTTTAAACTTTACATCGGTGATACCATTCTGCGATGCCCATGTCACCGCTTCTTCTGATAAAATAAGAGTACCCCCGGCCTGCACCCATGTTTTTAGTTTCTCTTTGTTCAGATCAGGATAAGTGCCGCCAACCATGATCAATGTATTGTATTTATTTAACTCAACACGATTGAAAACAGAAGGTTCCAGGTGAGTGGAAGGAATATTCATTCGCTGATCCAATAAATGCCATACTTCACCGGCATCGGTGGCATTTACACCGGGACCAACGATCATGGCTACCGACGGTTTGGTGATTACTACAAACTTGCTGCTGCCGAGATCAACACCACTTACAGATGCGCCGGATTGAACAGCATAAGACGGAATAACATACTTGCTAAGTATTGTAACCATCTCAGTATACAAATTATCACTGTTAAAAGACTGGTATTGCACCGGTACAAACAATGTACCCGGGTTAAACTTTTTTGATGATCCATTCACCATCGCTTCAAACTTCATAGTGGCCGCTTTCACGGCAATGCCTTTTTCCAACAACCCATTCAATGCAGCAGGAGCCATCAGGTCGCTCCATGGAATGAGATAACCATAATTGCTTTGCGCCAAAATTGGTTGGGGTAACCTGTCAACAATAAGTTCAGGCTCGTACACTGTCTTTAGCTGTGCTGCATTCAATTCCGCATAAGGCAGACCAAATGCAAGCGGCATTGTCCACGAAGTAATATCATAGAAAAGACTGTCTTTATAATCCAGTGTCTTTTCAAAAATGGCGCGGATTACTTTGTTTTGTTTTTGCTCGAGCGATACTACGAAAGTTTGATTGCCCCGATACAGGTTACCATCTATAGAAATATCTGCATGTGTCGTGCTTACTTCTATTTCATGACGCCGCAGCATCTTTACAAACAGTGATGTGCTTGTTTTATCGTTTTCACTTCCGAACACATATCCCTTTACAGGTGAAGCGACAGCTTCAGTCATTACATTTTTATAAAAATCCCTTTGCCATTGCAAAAATTCTTTTCGCAATGTCTTCGCCCCCTCCAATGTAGAAAGCGCCGTTATAAATTGATTCCGTATAGTAAATGGAAAACTCAGCAGGCCGTTTGCTGTTTGCTGCAGATGCCCTCTTGAAGATGCCTGTTCAAATAAGATACCGATTGCTCCGTTGATATCAGGATAAGTTGATCCTTTGCCATAATAAAAATCATCATAATTCTCTTTGGTAAAATATAATGAGCCGATCCGGTCGAGGAACTGCGCATGGAATTTTGCCAGCTTGGCCGTCAGTTCCTGGTTTTTATCCGGTGTCAATGGATTCACTCTTGAAGGCACGCCGGGTTGAAAAAAGAAAGTGGCATTGCTTCCCTGCTCGTGATGATCGGTTAATATATTTGGTTTCCATTTATGAAACCATGCCAACCTGTTCTGGCTTTCGATATGAACAGCCGGCAACCAGTCACGGTTCAGATCAAACCAGTAATGATTGAAGCGGCCACCCGGCCACACTTCATTAAACTCTCTTGAATTGGGATCGCTTACCAAATTTTTACTCTTGTGCTGGTTGGCCCAAGTTGAAAAACGTTGCAATCCATCAGGATTGAAAGAGGGATCAAACAAGATCACAACATTATCTAATAGTTCATCAATTTGTTTTCCCTGCGCTGCTGCTAAATAATAAGCACTGAGCAATGCTGCATTGGCCCCGCTTGGCTCATTGCCATGGATGGAATGACCGATCCATACAACGATGGGCATATTCTCAATATTCACAGAAGCAGATTTTGTTGGATCCGATAACTGCAAATGTTGCTGTCTTATTTCTTCCAGCCGCTGATGATTCTTTGGGGAAGTGATGATCAATAAGACCTGCGGACGACCTTCGTACGTAAAACCCATCATCTCCAATTTTATTCTATCGGGTGCCGCAGTAGCAACTGCTCTCATATAATTCACCAGACGGTCATGAGTTACATGCCATTCCCCCACTTCGTGATAGATGATATCTTTTGGTTTGGGAATGGCGGGATTGTAAGAGACCGAATCTGGCAGGTAATATTTTAAGTCCTGGCCGCAAAGTGAATAGTGAATGGTGAATAGTGAAATAGCAAACAGCAGTTTTTTCATATAGCAGTTTTATGAAAGTGGAAATTAAGGAATCGGGAGGAAAAAACACCCGCTGGGCAAAAACAAGATCGGATTGTGCTAATCTCGCTTGGTTCTCAGTTGTGAAATTATTTCACATCCTGCGTCTTATAACATAAATTTACAGTGCTGGCGAAATTTTTTAAAAAAATAACATTACCATGAAGAAGATCCTTATTGTCGCAACACTAATCCAACTATCTCTTTATTCATATGGCCAATTAGTGGCAAGAGTTGAAATGAAGGAGAATATCGATGGCGTTTGCGACATAAAAAATGTGTATACGTTATTTCCAATGTTTGGAGATCAGAAAGAAGCGATTTGCTCCGTACCCGATTCGGCTATAGAAGAAATGCTTAATAAGGAAGTTGATTTCATTAAAGATAACCCCAGGTATAATGATAAAGGAATGGTAAACATAATTATTAATTGCAAAGGGGAAGTAGTTCAATGCAAAACTGACAATAAATCGAAAAGCGCAGTCTTAGATGAACAAATCTTAAATGTATTCAAGAAACTTACATCCTGGAAGGCTGGAAAGCTTAATGGGATAGAAGTGGATAGCATGAGGCTTTTCAGCTTTGAAATCAAGAAAGGAAAAATCAAACTCTGAACAAAAACTTCGCCCAACATCGGTTTGGCAGCCGTCGCCGGGGCGACGAATAAGATGAAACTTATAATCTACCTGGGAATTCTGAGTGGGTTACTTAGCTTCTTTAGTTGCGATAACTCAAAACAAAGTAAAATTATTGCAACAACGGATTCAGGTAAAGACACGACAATAAACGTTAATGACATATTATTTTCAATCCCAACAATTGAAAATACATTTCCAAATTTTGAGGGTGAGGTTGATAGCACCGGTTTGAGTATTCTTGAAGATGACTGGCGGCAAATTGAATTTATATCTAAAGACCAAATGAGTTCAATCAATACCGAGATCGATAGTATCAACTATATATTTGATCAGAAAAGTCACAAGGGCCCGACCTATATAGGATTTAAAGATATTTATGTTCGAAAGCTGATTAAGGCGCCTCTGTTTATTCCAATGAGTACAATTATTACCTATTTGGGTGATCCTGACAGCAAAATATCAGGTTTAAATGTTTTTAATAACGTTGGAAAAGTTAAGAATGGATTCTCGTTTATTAACAAAGGAGTAAAATACTATGGAGTAAAGGATAATGCTAATAATGTGACTTCATTATGCCTTTATGAAGCTGAATCTGATGAATTTCTATCCAGGAGTATTGAGAAGATTTCAAAATTTTTGAAATCTCAGAATCTACTATTAGTTCATTGGACTCATGCCAAAGTCTTTAATGAAAATAATATTCAAGAACTGGTTTCCGATCTTGGTAGCAGGTAAATTTGACGGCAGCTAACAAGGGGTTTTACGCCAGGCTGGGCCGGCAGTGTGGTTTTTGAAAATTATTTGGGGCCACACTACCTATTGTCCTATAATTTGTAATTTCACTCTGGCCTGGCGCAAAGCCCTGGCCGTTAGCGGATATGCTTATACAACTACCAAAACTATAAGACATGAAAATTATTATTTCCTTTTTAATCGCATCGATACTCGTACTTGCGAATAATAGTTATTCGCAGGACTTTACTGTGCCTGCCGATTATCAACTTAATACCAAAGAAGATTACGTCAAATATGAAAACGATATTATTAGCGCTTCGAAATGGTTAATTGCAACTCCCCTAAATGAACAGCAAGACAAACGGAAGGATGTATCAGCATTTGTAGTTAAGTGGATCAATGGTAGTCCCACAGTCAATGTTGAAATTAACACGAATATCATGGATTTTGAGAAGAAAAACAGCGGCATGCTTGTTCTTTACATGGCTGCCTCAGCAAAGTATGTGTTAGAAAACAATTACTCCAAAGACATGCGTGCCAAACATCGGGCAGCGCTACGCGACATGATCAGTGTTTATAAGTCAGGGAAAGGAATTCAGAAGGATAAAAAAATGGAAAAGCTTGCAAAAAGTGATGAAGATGGGAAACTTGACGAATGGATAGCGGACAATTTAAAGATTGAAGGACATTAGCACATCAGCTAACATTGCATTGCCAAAATGCCGGCAACAGAATACATTTCAGCTTTTGTAATTCTATTTAACTTTAGTACTGTGGCCGAGCGACAGGAATTCTAATTCCGGCACCTCGGCAAGGCGTTGACGTTATGCGTCAGCGGGTAGAACCATAATCCTACAACGGAAACGAAATGGAATATATACCATTTTAAAAGACATAAATTAACGACATGAAAAGAATAGTATTTTCTATAATTGTTGGTTTTGCATCAGTTACGGCTTTTGCTCAAAGTACATCTGAAGCCCCTATTCAAAATATTTCTACGGATAGTACTGTTGTGTATAGACTCTTTGCTACACGAAATATGTATACATTTATCAAATTGAATACAAGAAATGGACAAATGTGGCAAGTTCAATGGGGTACAGAAAGCAAATACCAGTACGAGAATACACTATCGGACATTTCTCGGGTAACTAAAGATGAAGAGAGGAATGGTAGGTTCTTTATCTATCCAACAACCAACATATACAATTTCATTCTGCTCGACCAAATAGACGGGAGAGTGTGGCAAGTTCAATGGTCAACTAAAGTTAATGAAAGGATGGTTGACCGAATATATTAAAAGAATAATGACATGGTCTAGAAAGTAAAGACTTTGCATCAAAATCGCCAAACGCATAACATTGGGTTTGCTGCTATGCTGGCAGGCGAATAAATCCTCATCTTTTTGTTCGCTATCAGCAGTGGTTCGGTCAGACGTAATTCTATTGAGCTTTTGTTCTTATCTTCATCATTAATAATTCTATTGGGCTTCAGTTCCGGGCTGGACGAACATAAATTCCAGCACAGCAGCAAGCCCTGCCCGTTGTAAGCAACTTTTATGAGACATCTTTTACCAATATTTATTTTTACTTCGTTTTTAAGTTGCAATGGACAAGAAGCAACGAAACAAATACATTTCCCACAAGTTGGCTGGACTCTGTCTTTTCCAGAAAACTCTGAATTCTTTAGTTGGCAACAAATTGATTCATTTCAAAATGCAACTGCAAATAAAATAAAAAGCAGAGATTACATATTCACAACTCAGGAAGTTTTGTTTGTTATAAAAAACGACAGAAATAATTTTTTTGGAAGCACAATTACTCCTTTTGATTCAACTAATTTTAAGACTTGGCAAAGTTCTTATTCTTATGCAAAACAAACGGTTCTTGACGTAGTTCAATCAAAGAAATCCGTAGTTACTCTAATAGACACTGCAGCCTCGACTGAAATTATTGATGGGGTTATATTTCAAATGTTTTTTATGAGGACAGAACATCCAAACATAAAAATCATTCGGGATTCTTATTGGTATTACACAGAAAATAATGGAATTGAACTCAGTATCAATATTTCATTCACAGATAGTATTATTGGCAACAAGTATTTATCTGTGTTAAGAGAATCAAAGTTTGACAAATAAAACTGCCTACAACATTGGGTTTTCTGCTATGCTGGCTGACGAATATATCCTCATCTTTTTATCGCTATCATCTGTAGTCCGGGCTGAACAATTACTATCAGCTTTTTGCATAACTTCATCATCAGTTTTTCAATCGGCTTCAGTTGTCGTCTGACGGAACACAGAATATCAGCACAGCAGAAAGCCCTGCCCGTAAGTGGTCATTGTAAAAAAACAATAAACAAATCATAGACTACAATAAAAAAATAGAATTCTATGAGAAAAATAATTTCATTTATGCACATATCGCTTGACGGTTTTGTAGCAGGACTGAACGGAGAAATGGACTGGATTAAAGTCGATGAAGAAATTTTTGATCATGTCGGTAAGCGAATAAGCGAAGGTGACACTGCATTATATGGACGGGTAACTTATCAGATGATGGAAAATTACTGGCCTGCCGCAGGAGACAAGCCGGCAGCGACCAGGCACGACATTGAACATTCAAAGTGGTATAACAAAGTTCACAAAGTTGTTTTATCAAAAACAATGAATCCCGATAGCTATCGGGACGCGGGTTTGACTAACACAAAAATTATTAGCGACAACCTTTCGGACAGAATAAATGAAATAAAACAACAGGCAGGTAAAGACATCTTGCTTTTTGGTAGCCCGACAGCAACACATTCACTTATTCAATTGAATTTAATTGACGGTTACTGGCTATTTGTTAATCCAATAATTCTTGGACGAGGCATTCCATTGTTTGCAGACATCAAAGACAAAATAAAACTAAAACTATTGACTACCCGACAGTTTACCTCCGGGGTAACTGAACTGAATTACACAGTGGACAGACAATAACAACGAACCGCTAACAACGGTCATTGTGAGCACTTCAAGGGTTAAGGACAAGCAACTAAATTGATATTACAATATTTACAAAAACAATAATTAGAAAGTGGAATTCAACCCAAACAATAATGTTATTAAACTCTGTGTTGAAGGTATGGACATGGAAGAAAAAGGTAACCCCGAAGAGGCAAGCAGACTATTTCTTCAGGCCTGGAACGAAGCGATAAACGACTTTGAAAAATTTATTGCTGCTCATTATGTTGCCCGGCATCAAAAAAATATTCCCGACAAATTAAAATGGCTTGAAACCGCTTTGCAGTTTGCATTAAAAATAAATAACGAAGCTGTTAAGGGAGCTTTCCCTTCTCTTTATTTAAATATTGCCAAATGCTATGAGGACTTGAACGATCCTGACAACTCAAAAAAGAATTATGAATTAGCAATTTCGTTCAAGGACAAACCGTCTGACAAGGGTCCTTTCTATCACGGTACGAGGGCAGATCTGCAGGTTGGCGATTTCCTGACAGCTGGATACAGTTCTAATTACCAGTCCGAACTCACCATGAATCACATTTATTTCACAGCCCTGGTTAACGGGGCCGGACTTGCTGCGGCATTAGCTAAAGGCGATGGACGTGAACGTGTTTATATAGTTGAACCGACAGGTAGCTTTGAAAATGACCCGAATGTTACAGACAAAAAATTTCCGGGTAACCCGACACGTTCATATCGCACCCAGGGACAATTGAAAATCGTTGGCGAAGTAACAGATTGGGTGAGACAAACGCCTGAAGAACTCCAAAAATGGCGCAAAAAGTTAGCCAATGTCAAAGGAAATATTATTAATTAATTTCCGGGATGCCCATACCAACAGGGGCGACGAATATAATCTCAACTTCAGTCCCGGCCTGACTTTTGCTATTCTTTAAAGACTTACAATGAAAAAGATAAATCTAAACTCACTACTACTTGTTATTGTAATTGCATACAGTGCATTGACGCAGGCTCAGGATGAAAAGAAGACACAGATGATTTCAACGATAGCCTTTGCAAGCACCCGTCACGATTCTACGGGACATTTATCACTGGATGCTACCCAAATTTATTTAATGAATGAAAACGGTAGTAACATAAGACGATTAACAGAAAACAAATTCGCTGATAATTTTCCGGCATTGTCGCCAGATGGAAAAAAGATCGTTTTTGAAAGCAACCGGCTCAGAACTGGCGGAGAGCCGCTAAATACTTCAGATCTTTTTATTATGAACACAGATGGTACCGGCCAAACGCTGTTGATACGGGGCAGTTCCGCCACATGGTCGCCTGACAGCAAGATGATAGCCTATCACGCTTCGGCATCAGGCACTGGTTTGCCTATCAGGCCGCATCCGGGTGCTGCTACCAGAGACAATGACATTTTTGTGCTTACTGTAAATGACGTACTTAATAAATCTGCAAAACCCATCAACATCACCAACAGTCCAATGGCAATAGATGATGATCCCGATTGGTGCCCCGCAGGAGATAAGATCGTATTTACCAGCCATTCCGTTACTGATGATAATTTAAATTCTGTAACTGCTGAAATTTATGTGATGAACGCAGATGGAAGCGGAAAACCGGAACGGCTGACGAATAACGCTGAAGAAGAGAGAGCTCCTTCCTGGTCGCCGGACGGAAAACACATTGCATACATGAGCCGGAAAGGCGGTAGTGATTTTGAGATCTGCGTTATGAATGCAGATGGTACGGGCCAGGTTCAATTGACTAATAACGATATTGGCGATTTTACTTGTTCCTGGTCACCGGACGGCAAGAAAATAATTTTTCACAGACCGGATGGCAAGGGCACCGGTAGATTTCAGCTCTGGTTTATAAATAGTGATGGGACAAACGAAGTGCAGCTTACAAACCCTCCCGGCATAAATGGGTTTCCAAACTGGGGTGAACTACTCACTACAAACTAAACTCACCAGCAATATGAACGCATACCAAAAATATTTGCAAAAGCAAATCTTGGTCTGCATAACGCTACCCAGCTGCAGCCCCGACTGACCGAACAAATCTCAGCAGCATATCGTAACTTCCTCTTCAGAAAATTCTATTGGGCTTATGTTCCGGTTGAGGAATCACAGTATATTAGCATAACAAAAGCCCTGGTCATCGTATGCCATACCTCGGAAGTATAATTTTAATAGATCAGTATGGAAACCAGACCTAAAATAAAGCTGCAATTATCTTCCTTTGACAGGGCTTTGGAAACAGCCGGACTTATTGGATTAGTTGTTTTATGGGGTTTCACAACTTTCGCATATTTCAATCTTCCAAATACGATTCCAATCCATTTTGGCATTTCCGGAAAACCAGACAACTACGGATCGAAAGCCACCTTATTCATTATCCCTGTTCTTGGAACTATTATTTTTTATGGGTTGACTATTCTGAACAAGCATCCGAATATATTTAATTACATGACGCCAATTACAGAAGAGAATGCACCAAGGCAATACGGCTATGCGACTAAAGCCCTCCGCTTCCTCAAATTCTCATTTATGGTTACTTTAAACTTAGTCATCTTATTTGCTTTTTTAAATGTAATCGGAAAAATCGAAGGCATTGGAGCATGGTTTCTTCCTTTTATCATTGGTTTAATTCTTATTCCAACAGCTTATTATATTTTCAAAGCACTCAAAGTAAAATAATCGCTATTTAAATTAAATGTTATGTCTAAAAACAATGTTTCGCTGCACAGGGTTCTTAAAACATCTCCTGAAAAGGTTTACCGGGCGTTTACGGAGGCAAATGCAATTGCAGCCTGGTTGCCTCCATATGGATTCCTTTGTACTGTTCATGAAATGAACGTGCAGGTGAACGGGACTTTTAAAATGTCATTTCATAATTTTTCCACCGGTAATGGTCATTCATTTGGCGGAAAATATGTTGACCTTAAGCCCAATGAGTTTTTAAAGTATACCGATAAATTTGATGACCCCAACCTGCCCGGTGAAATGACCACTTCGGTTTGGATACAAAAAGTTTCGGTGGGTACAGAAATAAAGATCCTGCAGGAAAATATTCCTTCTGTTATACCTGCAGAAATGTGTTATTTAGGCTGGCAGGAATCTTTAGAAAAATTGGCTAAATTAGTGGAGCCTGATATCCCGGATATGTAATTTTTTTTTGCAATTTTCAAACAGTGAAGCATTAGTGCTCTTCTTTTGGTTGAAATAACTCTATGAAATTTCCGGAAGGATCGATCAGTAAAATTTGCGAGCCACCTGGTCCGGTTATGATCTTATTTCGAAAATGTAGTCCCTTTGCTTTTAATTTAGCAACCTCTGATGCCAAATTTTCTACCACGAGTTCAATGCGGTTCCATCCACCTGGAAAAGGTAATGTGCCATCAGGCATGGGCCTGCCCGCCGAACTCTTTCTTCCGCTAAGAAGCAGGCGCAGGTTTCCCCTGGTTACATCAGCAAATGCCGGTGAAGCATTGATGCCAAGTGTAAAGCCCAAATGTTTTGTATAAAATTCAATGGCCGCATCCACATCTTCAACCATGTACCTGACATTTACCTGACCTTGTTTCATAAACTCTTTTTAGAATTATAGTAATAAAAATTTTCTTTGAACTGAAACACAAAACACATGCCCAAACGGGCAGTGATCGGAAGAAACGGGAATGTGGCATGTTTTTCCCAGCAGAGATTTATCCTTTTTCGGAACTGCATAAACCGGTTATCAGTTGTATATTTGCAGCTTGCAAAAAAATTAAAACTCCCCTTTAGGGGGATGGGGGTAACATGAGTAAAAAAGGAAAAGTATTGGTGGCCATGAGCGGCGGTATAGACAGTACCGTCACTGCCCTTATGCTCAATGATGAGGGCTACGAAGTGGTGGGCATCACCATGAAAACATGGGATTTTGCCTCAAGCGGTGGCAGCAAAAAAGAAACCGGCTGTTGTAATATCGATTCATTTAATGATGCCAGGCAGGCAGCCGTTGAACATGGCTTTGCACATTATATCCTCGATATCCGGGAAGAGTTTGGTGATTTCGTGATCGAGAATTTTGTGGATGAATATATCGCCGGACGTACACCTAATCCTTGTGTGCTTTGCAATACACATATCAAATGGAGAGCTTTACTGAAAAGAGCCGATGCATTGGGCTGTGATTTTATTGCTACCGGTCATTATGCAAAGATCCGCCAGCATGATAACGGACGATTTGTTGTGAGCAAGGCCGTGGATGAAACAAAGGATCAGAGTTATGTGTTGTGGGGATTGCAACAGGACCTGTTAAGGAGGACCATGTTACCGCTCGGGCCGTACAGGAAAACACAGATCCGCCAAATGGCGCATGATTATGGTTATCCTGAACTGGCAAAGAAGAATGAGAGTTATGAAATTTGTTTTGTACCTGATAATGATTACCGCGGTTTTTTGAAAAGAAGAGTGGAAGGTTTGGAAGAAAGAGTGGCCGGCGGAAATTTTGTGGACAAACATGGAAATATTTTAGGTCAGCATAAAGGGTACCCGTTTTATACTATTGGTCAAAGAAAAGGATTGGATATTGCTTTTGGCAAACCGGTCTTTGTAACAAAGATCGATCCTGATAACAATACGGTTATTTTAGGTGATGAGGAAGACCTGGAGCAAAATGAAATGACAGTAGGAAAAATAAATTTAATAAAATACGATAGCATCTCATCCGGCATGGAAGCCACCACAAAGATCCGGTACAAAGACAAAGGATGTTTATCAAACATTTATCCTGTTAACGGGACTATGAACGTGAAGTTCTATGAAAATGTAAAAGGTATCGCCCCCGGTCAAAGCGCCGTGTTTTATGAAGGGGATGATGTTATCGGCGGAGGGATAATACAGTCGGGAGTTCTGAGTCGTTAGTCGTTAGTCCTTAGTTTTTAGTCAGATAGCCTCTGAATTGATGGCCTGACTAACGACTAATGACTTATGACTATCGACTGACTTTCAGGCAATAAAGCCGGAAAATAATCGTTTTAAAGCGGGGAGTTATGATTCCCCGCTTTTTGTTTGTAGCTTTAAGCATCAAAATTTCCTTGAAAACAGTCATTTAACCGAACACATTTTGTATCTGTGAACACTGAAAAACCACTTATGAGACCCCAGTCATTAACCCGTTTCAGCCTCCTGGCTGTTATCATTTTTGCTCTCTTTTCCTGCAATGAAAAAGAAGAGTATAACACTGATAAATTAAGCGATTATATTGTTCTTACTCCCGGCAAGTATATCACTTACCGTATTGATTCGATGGTATTCACCAATTTTGGAAGAACCACAGAAATACATAGATACCAGGTCAAGCATGTCATTGATGCACAGGTTCCCGATAACTTAGGCAGGCCCAGTTACAGGGTTTATGTTTATATCCGTGACTCAGCAGGTCTGCAGCCCTGGCAACCTGCAGGAAACACATATTTCATAACCCCGCTGGCAGACCAAATGGAATTAATAGAAAACAACCTTCGTTTCATTAAGATGCACCTGCCCATCAAAGATGCATTCAGCTGGAGAGGCAATACTTATTTGCCTACAGATCCATACGGCTCCGTTTACAATTTCAGCAATGATAATGATATGGTCGATTGGGATTTTCATTATGATGGCAATCCTTCTTCCTTCAGCTACCGCGGGATGAATTATGCTGATGTGTTGACTGTAGAAGAAGCAGATAATTCTTTCAATATCCCCATCACTCCTTCTGCTTCGTATGCAGCCAGATCAAGAGCGGTTGAAAAATATTCAAAAAATATCGGGCTGGTTTACAGGGAATATGAGCTTTGGGAATACCAGCAGAATACCGGCAACCCGGCAGGACCCTATAAAATAGGTTTTGGTATTACTATGTGGATGATAGATCACAACTAAGTTTTCCTGTTAATGCCTTAAATTTGGATATTAAATAGGCATCGACAATGAAAAAAATTCTACCCGTATTCCTGCTCTCACTTTTCTTTATCAGTGAATCGCAGGCACAATTTACCCGTTACCTGGTTAAACTAAAGAACAAAGGCGGAACGCCTTTTACCTTTGCCAATCCCATCGCCTATCTGACGCAGCGTTCCATTGACCGCAGAATAAGATATGGTATCCTTATTGACAGCACTGACCTTCCGGTTACTCCATCTTACGTTACACAAATAAGAAATGTGCCGAATGTGACCGTATTGAATGTTTCAAAATGGCTGAACTCCGTTTCTATCTTAACAACAGATCCCAATGCAATAACAACCATCAGCGGATTTTCATTTGTACAAAGTGTAAGCGGTTTCGCTGCCAGGATGAATGAAAATGGCCAGCCAAACAGGAATAAGTTTGAAGAAGAAGCATCGATCATCACTCCCCCGAATACAGAAAGACCTGCCGAAATTGAATCGGATTATTTTAATTACGGAACTGCTTCCTTTAACGAGATCCACCTGCACAATGCCGAGTTTTTACACAATATTGGTTTAAGGGGACAAGGGATGCGGGTTGCTTTGCTGGATGCTGGATTTACCGGCTATTCGAATTTAAAATCTTTTGACAGCATGAATCTCAATAGCCAGTTACTCGGCACCTGGGATTTTGTATCTGGCAATACAGATGTAAACGATCACTCACACGGTATGCAGTGTTTATCCATTATTGTTGCAAATATCCCGGGTCAATTTATCGGTAAATGTCCAAAAGCAAATTTTTACCTGTACCGTACAGAAGATGCCCCGACAGAATATCCAATTGAAGAACATAACTGGTCCTGCGGCGCAGAAAGAGCAGATAGTAACGGGACCGATGTCGTTTCCACTTCGTTGGGATATACCACTTTTGACAATGCCAGTTTGAATCATACTTATAATGATATGAATGGCAACACAACCATGTGTGCCATTGCAGCAGATCTTGCAGCAAAAAAAGGCCTCATCGTTTTTGCTGCCAATGGAAATGATGGACAAGCCGCATGGCATTTCCTGAGTACTCCGGCCGATGGTGATAGTGTGGTTGCCATTGGTGCTGTTAGTGCATCCGGCATTGTTGGCGGTTTTTCCAGTTATGGCCCTTCATCTGACGGGCAAATAAAACCGGACGTAGCATCAGTTGGTGTGAATGCTGTGATACAAAATACGAATAATACCGTTGGAACGGGTAACGGAACATCTTTCGCTTGCCCTAATATGGCGGGGATGGGAACCTGTCTCTGGCAGGGTTTCCAGGAATTTAATAATATGAAGATCGTTCGTGCCATGCAGCAGGCAGGCAGCAAAGCTTCCAACCCCGATGACCGGGTGGGTTACGGAATTCCCAATATGAAATTGGCTTTTGCTAACCTGCTGATCGATTTTGCCACTTCCAACGCTACTGTAAACGTATGCAACGCTACCATCAACTGGACCAGTAAGGATATAGATGCGATGAAATATGAGATTGAAAGAAAAGTGCCGGGAGAAATTATTTATACCAAAGTGGGTGAGTTAGCTCCGCAGGCAGGGATACTTCTTGCTAACCACAGCTACCAGTTCAATAATGCGATCATTAGTCCAATGGCCGGAACAGTTTCATACCGCATCCGGCAGATCATTGATACGGCTGCAGCTACATTTATGGCTGTATATATTGATACCACCAATGTCACAATTCCCGGGGGCTGCTTCGCAACCGGTACAGGCAATGTTGATCCGAATAAAGAATTAGTAACTGTTCAGCCGAACCCTGCTTCAGGCAGCACTGTTAATTTAGTTGTTGAAACTGCTTACGCTGTTACAAACATGCCTATTGCTGTGTATGATGGAAAAGGAAGATTGGTAATGCAATTAAGCAATTCCAAAGGAACGGGTAAAAAGACGATCCCGGTTGATATCACCAAATTAGCAAATGGAAAATATTATATCAAAGTATTGAATGGCGCCAAAACAATCGGAACTGCAGAATTGGTGAAATTATAATGGCTTCTGTAATAATGCAGCAAACATAGTATCTGCTTTTAATTCATAACCTTTTAGCAATTCCATCTTCATCAACTGAAGGTGGAATTTTTCTTTCAGGTAATTAACCACTTCTTCATTTTCCTTTTTGAATACTGAACAGGTTATATAAAGCAGGTAACCGCCGGGTCGCAGTTGAGCTATAGTATTTGAAACGATGTTTTTTTGCATAGCTGCATATTCATCGATCTTGCTGGTATCAAAATAAAATAGCTGTTCGGGTGTGCGGCCCCAGGTTCCGCTTCCCGTGCAGGGAACGTCAGCAATGATGAGATCGAATGGTGAATGGTGCCCTTCGCCAGGCTCAGGGTGACTAGTAAGTGGTGAATGGGAAAGGTCAACAGTAAAAGAACGATATTTTTTTATTCCTGCATGGGCAAATCGTTTTTTTAAGTTGGCAAGAATGGATTCTCTTAGATCGGACACAAAAAGGTTTATAGCGGGATTAAGATCATAAGCCATTATAGATTTACCACCGCTGCCGGTACAGCAATCCCATACTTTGTCTGACGGTCCCCGTCTGACAGGTAGAAACTCTCCCACCCTTTGTGAATTATGATCCTGCACAACAACTTCCTTATCCAACTCAAAATATTTGTCCGCCTTAAAACTATTTGGCAAACGGATAGTGAATGGAGAAATGAATTCATAATTAATGTCCGCTTCATTGAGTTTTACCAGGACTTTCTCTGCGTGACCCGGGCGAATTCTTAAAAACAGATCGGGCTGAATAAAAAAGGATGCACAAAATCTTTCATACTCTATCCCTCCGCTAAGTTCTTCTTTCCAGGGAAAAACAGATGATAACTGATAGTTGACAGATGATAGTTTTTCGTTTATTGAAAATTTAATCCTGTCATTCCATTCTGGTTTTAGTGAAGCAAGAATTTCATTGGGTTCTGTACTGCATAAAAAAAGGGTTTTCAACAGTTGAAGTTCATCCGGAATTAAGGGTTGTGAAATCCCTCCTTTGGAGGGTGGGGAGGCTCTGAAATAGCAGTAACAAAGGTTGGCAACTTCCTTTCTGTCTCTTGATCCAAATTTTTTATTGGCTGCAAAATATTTCTTGATGAAAGAAGCAAAAGGTTCTTCGCCTTTGTATAAAGAGAGAATTTCTTTTGCAGAATTGAGATATGAATGATAACGGCTCACCGCTGCAAGATAATACAGGGTAAGCGGTATTAAAAAATGAACGTTACTGGATCACTGGTAAAAATATTTTGCAGCGGTAACGGTGCCTCCCGGCGTTCTTGTGCCGTAAGAAGAATCAGGTTTATTAACGTTGTTGTACCTGTACGTATAATCCATGGTGAAATCCTGGGTTGGATCAACTGTATTGGTAACAACAGCCTTTGTTGGATTATTAGCATTGTACAAACCGGTCCTGGTCAGCAATATAGCTTCATTCGAAATGATCAGCGGATTGATCTTGCTATCATAATGATAAGCTTGTGAAGATACCGGTGACAGAGGTCCGCCCGGTGTGGTAGCAGCATCCTGCTTTACACTGTCGATATTGGATCCGGAAGCAGTATAGATATAATAATTTTTAAGACTCAGAACAGGTGGCAACGGTATCGGGAGTCCGTTTATCTGCAGGTAATGATCATCACCGGTAATTCTGCCGCTGCCATCATAATTATAAACGGCGCTGTCGGTAACATCAAAACCCGGGATCGAGATCTGGAACACTGAAGAAGTATATTTTGAAGTGCCGGTATTATAATTATACCTTGTTTCAATACTGTCAATACCTGCAGCGAGCAACGCAGCTGATTTTTGCACAGTAGTAGTAATGATGCCCGAGGCATTCCGCTTGATGACAAGGTCATTATCAAGACTGGTCCCACCGGAAATTCCTGTTGTCTTCTCCCGGATGATCTTTTTACCGGCATCATAAGTATAATCCAGTTGTGTGGTATCGGTGCCCGTCTTCGATTTTATTCTCACCAGCAACTTAGTGGCCGGGTTGCCGCTGTCAAATCCCCAATCGATCTCTTTCTGGCAGGAAACAAAAACTAATATCGAAAAAAGAATTACTCCAAAAAATAACCTTTTCATTACGATGATTTTATTTTTAGTAAGATAATTTATAATTCAAGCAATGTTTTTACCGGGTCTTTACCCATCAGCAGTTGTTCGGGGTTCTCCAGCAATTCCTTCACCCGTATCAAAAAACTCACCGACTCTCTCCCATCGATGATCCGGTGGTCATAACTTAATGCAAGATACATCATGGATTTAATAACTACCTGTCCGTTCACAGCAACGGGTCTCTCTTGTATCTTATGCATTCCCAATATGGCGCTCTGGGGAATATTTATGATCGGGGTACTCATCAGGGAACCAAACACACCGCCGTTTGTGATGGTAAAGGTTCCCCCGGTAAGTTCTTCCGCAGTTAGTTTGCTGTCCTTTGCTTTAGCCGCCACCTCTATCACTTTTTTTTCTATATCTGCCATGCTCAGACTTTCAACATTACGTATTACCGGAACGGTCAATCCTCTCGGTGTACTTACAGCAATACTGATATCAGCATAATCATGATACATGACCTGGTCGCCATCAATAAATGCATTAACAGAAGGCCATTCCGCCAATGCCACTGCACAGGCTTTTGCAAAAAAACTCATGAACCCTAAACCAACACCATGTATTTCTTTGAACTTGTCTTTATATTTCGTCCTGATGGCCATGATGATGCCCATATCCACTTCATTAAAAGTGGTCAGCATCGCTGTCGAATTTTTTGCTTCAACTAATCTCCGCGAGATCGTTTTTCTTAAATTACTCATCTTCTCCGTTCTCACATTGCGGCTGAATAAGGGAGCCCCGTCAAATGTTTTTTTGCCGGGATTTGACAATGCGGCCAGTACATCTTCTTTCAGGATCTTCCCCTGGATGCCGGTGGCAGTAACTGTTTTCGGGTCAACTTTTTTATCGGCAATGATCGCCGATGCTACCGGGCTTGCTTTAATACTTGTTTCGTCGGCAGGTATGTCATCTGAAAAAGTAACAACCGGGGTCTTTGATTCTTCTTTGACCAACTCTTTTTTCTTTGATTTTGTCTCTTTCTTCTCTTCTGCAGGTTTTCCATTGCTTGCTGGTTTGGCTACCGGCTCCTGGTTCCCAACTCCCGACTCAGGCTTTGCGGCTGAATCGTCAATGCTTGCCAGCAGGTCGCCAATTTTAATGGTATCTCCCTCCTTTATTGATGCAAGTTTAATGATGCCTGCTTTTTCAGCGTTCACTTCAAAAGTAGCTTTCTCGCTTTCCAGTTCAGCGATCACTTCATCTCTTTCTACATAGTCGCCGTCCTTTTTATTCCACTTCAGTAAAGTGACTTCGCTGATGGATTCGCCAACGGTTGGAACTTTTATTTCAATCATAGAAACTTGTTGTTTATCAAAGTCAAAAGTAAAAAATCAAAAGTAAAAAACAGGCTTCCGGTATTTTGACTTTTGATTTTTTAATTTATATCGAAAATGCCGTTTCAATAATCTCTGCCTGTTCCTGCAAATGAACTTTATTAAAACCGGTTGCAGTCGAAGCAGAGGGTTGCCTGCCGATTATTCCAAAGTTCAGGCTTTTAAGATTTGTTTGCAGGAAACTTGCTGCACCCATATTCAATGGTTCTTCCTGCACCCAGAACCAGGTGGCTTTTTTGTACTTGATGTATAAAACCTCCAGTTCTTTAGCCGGTAAAGGATATAATTGTTCAACTCGGACAATGGCAATATCATTTCGTTTGTCTTTCTCCTGTCGTTCTGCCATATCAAAATAGATCTTGCCGCTGCAGAATAAAACCTTCCTGACCTTGGTGGCATTTGCCGATGCATCATCGATCACTTCCTTAAATCCACCGCTGATGAATTCTTCGATCCTTGAATAGGAACCCGGGTGCCGGAGATTAGCTTTTGGAGAAAAAACAATGAGTGGTTTGCGGAATGGCCATGCCAGTTGCCTTCTCAATGCATGAAAAAAGTTTGAAGCAGTAGTTATATTAGCGATAACCATGTTCAGCTCAGCACATAATTGCAGGAAACGTTCAAGCCTTGCACTGCTATGCTCCGGCCCCTGCCCTTCATACCCGTGCGGCAATAACAAAGTAACGCCATTCATCCTGTTCCACTTCTGTTCGCCTGCTGCAATGAACTGGTCAATGATCGTTTGTGCACCGTTGCCAAAATCACCGAACTGTGCTTCCCATAATACCAATGCATTCGGGTTAGCCATCGCATACCCGTATTCAAAACCAAGTACGCCGAATTCACTAAGCAATGAATTGTAAATTCTGAACTTTCCTGTTGCGCCGGGTATTTTAGATAACCTGTTATAAGGTTTATCATTGTTTTCATCTCTTAATACAGCATGACGGGAAGAAAAAGTTCCTCTTCTTGCATCCTGCCCGCTCATTCTCACAACTTTTCCTTCCAATAATAAACTGCCATAAGCAAGCAGTTCAGCGGTTGCCCAATCCACTTTTTGTTCGGTTGCAAACAATTTGATCTTATCCTGCAGGATCTTTTCTACTTTTCGCAGCGGTTTAAAATCAACCGGCCATTTCATCAATGAATCAAAAACGGTTTTGAAGTCAGCCTCTTTAATAGCAGTGATAGGAGAAATATCAAAATCATCTACTGTAGCTCTCCTTAATTTTTTCCATTCAACCTCCGGTGGCTGGTAACGATACGGAAGCGGGTGCTGTTTCACTTCATCCAAGCGTTCCTGCAGATCGGCCCAGAATTTTTTCTCCATGTCTTTGGCCAGTTCCTGTGCATCGGACTCACCGGTCTCCAGTAAATATTTTATATAAACTTCTCTCGGGTTCGGATGCTTTTCGATCAAAGCATATAAATGAGGTTGGGTGAATTTTGGATCATCGCCTTCATTGTGTCCATGGCGGCGATAGCAAACCATATCAATGAATACATCGGAATTAAACTCCTGCCGGTAATATGTGGCGATCTCCACGCATTTCACCACAGCTTCCGGGTCATCTCCATTTACATGAAAAACCGGCGCCTGGATGGCAGCAGCCAATGATGTACAATAGTCGGAGCTTCTTGCATCATCAAAATCCGTTGTAAAACCAATTTGGTTGTTTATTACAAAATGAAGGGTGCCACCTGTATAATAACCTTTCAGGTAACTCATTTGCAAAACTTCATATACAATCCCTTGTCCTGCCACCGAGGCATCGCCGTGAATAAGTATCGGAAGTATTTTATCAAATTCACTTTTATACATCACATCGGCCTTGGCCCTTGCAAAACCAACCACCACCGGGTCCACTGCTTCAAGGTGTGAAGGGTTAGGCATTAATTTCAGGTGAATGGTCTTATCATTCATCGTCTGTACTTCGCTACCAAAACCCAAATGATATTTCACATCGCCGCTGCCCATGGTCTGATCCATTTTTGCCGTGCCCTCAAACTCACTGAATATCTGTTCATAGGTTTTGCCCATAATGTTGGCGAGTATATTCAGTCTTCCGCGATGAGCCATTCCAATGACCACTTCATTCACATCATTGTCTGCTGCCGTGTTGATGATAGCATCCAAAGCAGCGATCGTAGTTTCGCCTCCTTCCAGTGAAAATCTTTTCTGCCCCACATATTTGGTATGGAGAAATTTTTCAAACATCACGCCCTGGTTCAACTTCTCTAATATTCTTTTTTTCTTATCAAGCGGCATCGGTTGCAGCATTGTTTTTTCAATGGCATTCGTCAGCCAGTCGATTTTTTTCTGGTCACTGATGTATTTAAATTCGAACCCGGTATGGTAAGCATAACATTTTTCTAAATGATCCAGGATATTTTTCAGTGAAGTGGTTCCAAGCCCGACCAGGTTACCGGCAAAAAAATCTTTGTCAAGGTCTGCTTCGGTAAAACCATAAAAAGATATATCAATATTTGCCCCACGGTCTTTTCTTTCGCGGATAGGATTTGTTTTAGCTTCCAGGTGGCCTTTATTGCGATATCCCAATATCAGGCGGTAAGCCCTGATCTCTCTCATCCAATCGACCTCAGCACTGAGTGGCTTGTCTGCCGAAGTTTCAGCTGGCTTGTCTGCCGGAACTTCGTCCGACGCCATAGGCTCTGGCCGACGGCTGTCTGCAATGGGTGCAGACGAAACAGTTTTCCCGTTTCCATTTGGCAATGCATTATTAATCGCAAAATCAAATCCTTCAAAAAATTTTTTCATTTCAGGATCAACGCTGTCCGGGTCCTTTATGAATTCACGGTACAGGTTCTCAATAAATGCAGGCGAGGAATTAGTGATATAGGAGAAATCCTTCATGAATATAGCCTTTAGCCCATAGCTATTAGCCGGTAGCGGTCCAATAGCCGGATCAGGCTGCAAATATCGTTTAAAAGAGCCGAAAAATTGCCCTCATTTTGAGAGGGTTAGAGCCATGCCTTCCGCCATCCTAAATTCTGATGAATCTCTAAGTCTAAATTCATAATTCTTCACTCATTTCCCCTACCTTTGCCCTCCTTAAAAACAAGAGTAAATGGCTAATCACAGCGCAACAAAAAAAGATGCCCGCCAGGCAGCAAAACGTACAGAAAGAAACAAATACTATGGCAAAACAACCCGTAATGCCATCCGTAACCTGAAAGAATTGAAAGGAAAAGAAATGGGTGCTAAATTTCCTGAAGTGGCAAGCATGATCGATAAACTGGCCAAGCGTAACGTTATTCACAAGAATAAAGCCGCCAACCTGAAGAGTAAACTGGCAAGAAGAGCAAACGCAGCAAAATAAATTTCCCGAATAAATTATTTAAAAGGCATCTCATATCGGGATGCCTTTTTTACTTTTAGTCTTCAATCAGGTTTATGAGAAAAATATATTTATTGCTTCTTATAACAATTTCTGCAAATTCTTTTGGTCAAAATATAACTACAAGGTTTGAGCAATCCGGTGGCAAAGAATCACCAACCTACCCAGAGATCATTGATTGGTGGCAGAAGCTTGACAAACAATCTGATTACATTAAGATGTCGACAATGGGTATGACAGATGCCGGGTATCCGCTTCACCTCGTTGTAATCTCAGCAGATAAAGATTTTAGTTTTGAATCGCTTCGCAAAAAAAATAAACGTATTATTCTTATCAACAATGGCATCCATCCCGGTGAGCCGGATGGTATCGATGCAAGCATGCTGTTAGCAAGAGACATTGCATTCAATTTAAACAACAGAGAAATTGCCCGCAAAAAATTTGCCGGGGCTTCAAGATATCCTGTAACCATAAGCGGTTTTGCTATGCCTGATAATATTGTTCTCGTTATCATCCCTGTTTATAATATCGGCGGATGCCTGAACCGAAGTATTAATTACCGGATCGATCAAAATGGCCCCACAGAAAAAGGTTTCCGTGGAAATTCTCAAAACCTTGATCTCAACAGGGACTTTATTAAATGCGATTCAAAAGAAGCAAGGTCGTTTACAGAGATCTTTCACATGGTTGATCCCGATGTATTCGTGGATAACCATGTAAGCGACGGCGCCGATTACCAGCATGTGATGACATTGATCTGCACACAGCACAACAAACTCGGCGGCGCCATGGGTGATTTTATGAATAAAAATTTTGAACCGGGTCTGTATGCAGGCATGAAAGAAAAAGGTTATGACCTGATCCCTTATGTAAATGCATTTGGGGATTCACCGGATAG
>DATHDV010000056.1:0-7033 GCA_035318845.1 Chitinophagaceae bacterium | reverse complement strand
TCCTTTATCTTTGATCAATTGAAGCGAATCCTGCAACCTTGATAATTCTTTATTACAATAGGGACACCACTCACCGCGGTAAAATACCAGTATCACTTTCCCTTTTTTCAGCAGGTCTTTTAAACGGATCTCAGTTCCATGCTGATCTTTAGCCCTGAAATCCGGCGCTTTTGAAGCTATGAACAATCCTTCAGGAGCTTCCTGGCCGGATGCCATAAGAAAAACAAGGGTCAAGCAGATAAAGGAAACCAATTGCTTCATTTTGTCGTTTTAATATTGTAAAATTAAAGATTGCAGGGAACTTGAATAGTCATGCGAATGACCATTAACAGAAAATTGTTTTTTCATACATTTGAATATTCATTGACCTCATTAAACCTAACCATTATGTCGGACAGCCACAAAGAAAGTTATTTTGTAAAACTATTGCTTGGATTTTCCTCTATTATTGGCAGTATTATCCTCGTCTTCTACGCGATCTTTGAACTCCATAAAGACAGTGATTGGTATTTCTGGGCTATTGTTTCTGCTTTCCTGATGTGCGGAGGAATTTATTTCTGCCTGCAAGCCTTTGTACATAAAGTAAAATCTGAATTCAGCCGCAGGCAAAGACAAAGGGAGATGCAAAGATCCCAGACAGATGATTAGCCAAATTTTTTGGTGAACATAAACCAGACAGCGCCAATTAAACAAACAAAACTGGCTAAGTACCGCCAATGCAGTGGTTCTTTTAAATAGATCACTGCAAAGACCGCAAACACCACCAGTGTAATGACCTCCTGTATGATCTTCAATTGAAAACCGGATAATCCTTTTGCATACCCGTAGCGGTTGGCAGGGACCATTAAGCAATATTCAAAGAACGCAATAAGCCAACTGAGCAGGATCGCTTTCCACAATGGCCAGCCTTCCTGTTTCAAATGGTAATACCAGGCAAATGTCATAAAGATATTGGAGGCGATGAGGAGGATGATCGTTCTCATAAATTATTTGTTTTTAGTATCCTTATAAGCAGCAAAAAAAATGGCCGGTAAAAAATATAGAATAATAGCTATAAAGATATAATAGACAATTGCAACATGGGAAAGCCAGAAGTTGAGAAAGGTATAAATAGATGATTCTTCCGGCCGACGCTTCGGAAAGTAGATCTTTACGTTACTCCCGACAGGGAAATCCCTGATATCAAATCCTTCCCTTGCATAATAATAAGTACTGTCGTTATACTGAAACTCATATTGCGGGTAGTAGTATTTTGTTCCATATCTGCCTGCTCTTCCTTCCAATCCATATATGATCTTTCCATTTACAAACTCAGCATTATTGTATTTCCGGATACTCAGTTCATAAATAAATAAAGGGAGTAAAATAAAAACTATCGCCCAATAGTAACGGCTATATTTATAAATACTCTTCGGAGACATATAAATGCTGCTCAAAATAAAAAAAGTCCGGCATAACCAGACTAACGACTAACGACTAATGACTAATGACTAATGACTAGTTCTCCAAACTGCGGAAATCCACCGGCACCAGCCTGCTTACTCCCGGCTCCTGCATCGTTACCCCATAGATCACATCCACGGTACTCATCGTCATTTTATTGTGTGTAACAATAATGAACTGTGAGTTCTCACTGAACTGCCGGATCATATTGGTGAACTTGCCTACATTGGCATCATCCAATGGCGCATCTACTTCATCCAGTATGCAAAATGGCGCAGGCTTGATCAAATAAATGGCAAATAACAAAGCCGTCGCCGTCAATGTCCTTTCTCCGCCGCTCAGCTGTGTTAAAGACGTAGGACGTTTTCCTTTGGGTTTTGCAATGACATCAATGCCGCTTTCAGCAAGGTTCTCCGGGTTCTCTAATACCAAGTCGCACTGATCATCAGCAGTAAATAAGGTCTGGAATACTTTCTGGAAATTCTCTCTGACCAAATGGAAGGTTTCTAAAAATTTCTGGTTGGCAGTTGCTTCCACTTCTTCGATCGTTTTCAGCAGGCTTACTTTGGCATTAACGAGATCGTTCTTTTGTTCAACGATAAAGTCATAACGTTTCTTCATCTCGGTGAAAGCTTCGATCGCAGTCGGGTTCACGTCACCAAGGTTCTCCAATCTTTTCTTCATCCGGTCCACTTTCTCCTGCAATTCTTCCACCGGTACCTCTCCTGCCCTTGCTTCGCCAAGTATATCATCAAGGTTGATCCTGAATTCCACATCTAACCTTTCTTTCATTCCTGCTAAATGCAGTTTCAGTTCATTCAATTTGTCTTTGATAGCTGCCAGCATGTGCTCTACCTGTTCCTTATCTTTTGCTTTATGGCGGATCTCGCTTTCCTTTTCGCTCAGCTGGTTGCGTAAATTATAATAAGCCTGGTCAGCTTCATTCAGTTTTCTTTCTTCTTCTTCTTTGTCTTTCATCAGCTGGAGCAATCCTTCCTCAATATCTTTCAGCGATTGGGCTGATTGTTCAATGCTCTTTACTGTTTCGTCCAGCTGGACTGTATTTGTTTCTATTTGCAGCTTCAGGTCATTCAGTTGATTGTTCTTGAATTCCAGCTCCTGCTTCAGTGCAGTGATCTTGCTGTGCTGTTTGGTAACATTCAGGTTAAACTCATTGTAATGCCGTGTAGCTTCATTATAAGTTGCCTCTGTTGACCGGTAGGCTTCATCGGCTTCAGTCAGGCGGGCCGCATTTACCTGCAATTGCTGGTTATATTCGGTCAGTTGGTTCCTCACACCTTCAACGGAGCTGGCCGTTTGCTGCGTTTGCAAATTCAATTCTTCCAAACGATGCATACTGCTGGTTTGCATCGAATGAAGGTTCTCTAATTTATTGTGCAATGAAAATACTTCGTTGGTCAGTTGCTGTATCTCTCTTTCCGTATCACGGATCGTGGTTTCCCGGAGGTCTTCATTGAAAGCGATCACTTCATTATGTCTTTCCTGGATATCTGCACGCAGCAATTCCACTACGGCCGCCTGTGCAATGATCTCTTCATTCAGTTTTTCCAGGTTCTTGGCCCGGCCGATCTTCTTTCCTTCGATCAATCCAACGCTGCCACCGGTCAATGAATATTTCCCTTTTACATACTTGCCGCTCTTTTCAATGATCACATGCCCTTCCTCTGAACTCAATACTTCATCCGTTTCAGCGATAAAGACATTATTCAGTAAATGCTCTGCCAGTTTTTTGTATTTGTCTTCCACTTCTATCACACTCAAAGCAGGAATAGCCCCATGCAGGGAACGGAAATAAACGCCACCCGTCTTGTTGATCTTATCCAGCAAAAAGAAATTCGCCTTGCCTTTTTTATTCTCATCCAGCAAACGCACTGCCTGCATACCTTCCTGCAGGTCATTCACCACATAATAACCGAGATAAGGTTCCAGAACATTTTCCAATGCCGTTCTGTATTCTTCATTTACATAAAGAATATCAGAAAGGATCGGTGATGTATAATTCCAGTTAGTATTGTTATGTAAAAACTTCACGGAGTCGGGATAACCTTCCATCGAATCGATCATGCTCTTCAGCAGTTCATGCTCATTCTTTTTGGAATCCAGTTTCCTGTTCTCTTCTGCAAGGGTATTACGAAGGCTATCCAGCAAAGCCTGTGTCAGCAATATCTGGTCCTTGGTGTTCTCCTGGTGTTTTTGCAATTGTTCCAGGTCCACTTTTTTTATCGCCAGTTCTTTTTCTCTAAGTATCCTGTCCTGGTCAAGGTGCTGCCGCTGCTGATCCCTCAGTCTTCTCTCCTCTTCTGTCTGTGCTATCACCCTTAAAATATTCTGAACAGATGTATCTGCCACCGCCACTTTCTTCTCTGCATCAAACTGGTTGCGCTGTATCTGCTGGTTCTCGTTGCGTAGATTATCTAATGCCCTGCGTTTTTCATCAAGCACATTTCTTTTCGCATCAACATCATGGCGATGTTGCTCTAACTGTTCACTCAGTCCTGTCAATGCTTTTTCTTCTTCACCAATTTGCTGGTTGCTGAAACCAATGCTCTCATCAATACCGTTCAGTTGTCCTTCTGCTTTTTGCAAAAAATCGTTAAGGCTGCTTTCTTTTTCTTTCAGATGTTCTAACCGTTGCGCAGAAAGATTCTTATCATTCTCCTTGCTGCGAACCGTTTGCAGCATATCATTAAAAGCATGCTGCATGGTCTGCAATGCTTTTTCTTTTTCAATGAAAGCCAGTTTCTCCTGTTCCAGCGCCGCTTCATCATGGGCGATCTCTGCTTCTAATTTTATTCTCTTATCGGTTTCTGTTTCCTGTTGTTCATTCAACTCTTTGTAAGTAAGATTGAAACCTTCCAGCGAAGCTTTGGCCAGTTCGATACTTACTGTACGATAATCTTTTTTTATCTCGTGGTATTTTTCCGCCTTCTTCGCCTGGCTTTCCAATGATTTCAACTGGTTATTGATCTCAAAAAGCAGGTCCTCGATACGGGCAAGGTCCTGCTCCGTGGCATCGAGTTTCAGTTTTGCTTCTTTCTTGCGGGTCTTGTAAATGGAAATACCGGCAGCCTGCTCCAGCATGCGGCGGCGGGCGCCTTCTTTGTCTTTGATCAGGTCATCCACCATCGCCAGTTCGATGATGGCATAAGAATCGGTGGAGATCCCTGTATCTAAAAAAAGATTCTGAATATCCTTCAAGCGGCATTGCACATCATTCAGGCGGTATTCGCTTTCGCCGCTTTTGTAAAATTTTCTTGTAATGGTTACTTCACTGAATTCAGTTGGCAGCAGGTTCCTCGTATTCTCAAATGTCAGGCTTACCTCGGCAAGACCGCTTGCACTGCGGGTCTTGGACCCATTGAACACAAGGCTGTCGAGGTTCTCACTTCGAAGGTGACTGATCTTTTGTTCGCCGATGACCCAGCGGATACTATCCACGATATTGGACTTACCGCAACCATTGGGACCTACGATGCCGGTGATATTGTCGTCAAAACTTACAACGGTCTTGTCGGCGAAGCTCTTAAAGCCCTTGATTTCTAAGCTCTTTAATCTCACAGTTTCTTATTTAATGTGGGGCGAATTTACGGGAATAAAGGTCTTAGCGATACTGGCTTTCAGGGTTTTCCACAAATTTTAAGAGAATGTGGAGAAGATGGTTTCGGTCACCCTCAGCTTGTCGAAGTGTGATTAGCCCAGCTATAGTACTACTATCATCGTCTGTTGCGTCGCACACTTAGGCGTTCTGTTCGCTCTTCATTCAAAAAAGATTAATCAATCAGTTAGCAACTTATCAAAAACCGGGTTAATATATTCAGCTATTTTCTTGGACACTGTTTCACTAATTACACCCCCAATAACCATTTCTGATAATTTTCCTGTCAATAATTGACGCCAGTTCTTCTTACTTAAGAAATAAAGATTTTTTAATTCACTAATTTCTTCCATCATATCTGTCCAGATTATCTCTTGGCCCACTTTTAGACTTTCTAAATCTTTGAGTAACTGATCAATTCTATTATTTAATGTAACCGTTTCATCAGCAGTGAATTTATCAGTGTCAGTAGTCTTATTTTCTTTTGCCTGTAATTCTAAAAGTTTTTTAATTCCTGGAAACCGGATATATCTATAGAAAATGCCTTCGTCTCCGCCAATTCCAATGGATTTAATGATTCTATCTTGATTATCATAAGAACTTGAATTATAAAAATGTTGGAGGCTATTTACCATATGCATAATAAAACTGATTTCGTAAGTCTTTAATCCCGTCTTCTCTTCTATTTCATTTATCGTTATAGTTTCTTTTCTAGGATCTTTTAAAATAATTTTTCTTATTGCATTAATAACAGAATCAGTTTTTTTAATTATTGAAAGATTTTTCTCAATTGCAATTACCCCAAGAAATCTAATTTCTTCCCCGTTTGAACTAATTAACCTTTCATCCATATCCGAAGGACGAAATCCGGCAGGTAATAAGTTGTGAAGTTCAGCCCATACATCCTTAAATGTAAATCTTTGCCCTTGCTGATTTTTTAGATAAACTGCTTCAAGCCAAACCTTTTCAGACTTAGTCAACTTTATTATTGGTACACGCTGCTTCATTGTTTCATTCAATATCTACTTGCAAAAGTAGCTTTGTTTAGCAAAGAGTTTATTCAAATATTTGCCCTCCTGCCCGTAGTGTCAACAAAATAAAAAAAATGAATCGTTATGCGGACTCTGCGTCTCAGCATCAGCTCCCGATAAATCGGAACAGGTTATGAAAACCTGGCAATCCTTTATCTTTATCCAATGGATTTAAAAGTCATCAAGCTTAAACCACTTAGGAATATCTATCTTAATTTCCTTGTCATCTGCCTGCTCATCACGATCGGGAGTTTTATATTGTACAAAACAGGATTCCAGTTTTTCCGTGGCAGTAACTGGGTAGTTGAAATGAAGAACCTGCTTCTCTGGGGTATGGTAGGCCTCGCTGTTGTTTTCACCATGTACCAGGTAAACCAAAAAAAAAAATTACAGGCACTTCTAACCGTTGATGAAAAGATCAGTTTCTTTGAGGTCTATTACCGGCGCCGTCTTTGGTGGCATGTTCTTTCCTGTGTAGTTTCAGGTTTTCTCCTGTTGCTTACAGCCCGCATGATCTTTATCTATTTCTGTTTGTTCGATGTCTTATCCATGTTGCTTGCTTACCCATCGGAATTTATCATTAAAAAAGAAATGAAAGAAGATGACCTGATGTTTGTGAAGTAGTTTTTCTAATCCCATCTGTCGGTAATTATCGGTTGCTGACTATCACCAACTGCATGAAAACAACAATTCTCTTCGGAGATAGTAATGTCCGGTTTTGATTTCATCCCGCCTTAGGCGGGACAAAGAGGCAAAGAACGCAATCCCGTTAGCTATCGGGACGCCGCTGCTTCGCAGCGAACGCTGCGAGAAATATTGAAACCCGGACACTACTTGGAGATTTGTCTGCAAAAAAATTCCTCATTAATATGTATGGGCCTCTTCCACTATCGGGTAGCAGATACCACCGCTTAAAGCATTCATATAGCCGGCAAAACAACGG
>DATHDV010000055.1:0-47708 GCA_035318845.1 Chitinophagaceae bacterium | reverse complement strand
TCCGCAAAAACTTTCTTTTACCGACGATGCTACCTATGTATCCAAAGGAAGATTGGTACCGCATTTATTTTTAACAGCCGGCTACCGTTTCCTGCTTGGCGAAACGGTGAATGCAATTCCATCGGTAATGCTGAAATATGTACAGGGTTCATCGAAAAATAGTTTTCAGCCCGAAGCGAATTTAAAACTGCAGTATATGGACCTGCTGTGGATAGGAGGCAGTTATCGTTACCAGGATGGTTATGCAGCCATGGCGGGATTCAATGTAAGCAATACATTCAATCTTGGCTATGCCTATGATATTACTACAACGGCACTGAAAACGGTTAGCAAAGGCACGCATGAAATTGTTATCGGGTTCCTGATCGGTAATAAGTACAGTGGCAAATGTCCGCGTTGCTGGTAAATGCAGGCCGGGACTCCCGAAATAATCGGGACAGGCAGTCAGACTTCTTAAAGATGAACGATCTTTTTATTTCGAACAGCTTTCAACCTGTTCAGGGTTCTCTGCACCAGCTGTCTTCTTTCTTCAATTGTTTTTAATGTAATGTCTGAATCGGGGATACCGGGAAGGTTATTTTGGGAAAGTTGCTGTTGGGTCAAGTCTAATTTGCAGATGACATCAGTATATACTTTTTGCAGGCTGTCAATGCGGATATTATTTACTGCTTTTGTCAGTTGTTCGTTCACCCGGTTCCAGTCCACTTTATCATAAGCGAGGCGGAGCTGGTTTTCCCATTTGTTCCAGTCCATTTTATCCATCTCTTTCTTATAAGTTTCTTTCAGTTCCTCTTTCTCTTTTTGTGTAAATACATCAGCAACATTTTTTTCCAGGGCTTTCCATTCTTCATTCTCCAGTACTTTCTTGGAAGCATCCATCGCAGCTTTCACCTGTGCTTCTTCGTATTTTTTTAATGGCATTGTTTCGACGGGTTCATACCTTACATTGATAACCCCGGGGTTGGAGGAGGGGAGGGGAAGCATATTGTTACCATGCCATGCAGCGGTTACGGGCTGTGCAACAGCTTGCCTGCTGCTATTAGTTATTATCGCAGGTTTTTGTTCTTCAGCAACCGGCGCATCTGAAGATTCGCTGATACTGTTTGTAAAGAAATTGAATGGTGAAGAAAGGCTGGCAAATGAACCAGAGCTCTTTCTCCCCGGTGGCTTACTGATGATCAGTAAAGTATTGAGTGCAATGATGCAGATCAACCCGCAGAGGAGTCCTGCGAATTTATTGAACGAAAGAACCGGTTTTGTTTTTACACCCATGATCAGTTCCACTCTTTGTAACAGGTCATTTTTTTTCCCGGTGGCGCCAAGGGTCAGCGGTTTGTATTCATGGTTGGTTTTTTCCAATGTCAATAAAGCAGTTGCATATTCATAGGAATCATACTGGAATTGCAGCACCATTTCATCACAGCTTTTTTCCCTTTCTTTTTCAACTATTTTCACAAATGCTTTCACAAAAGGGTTGAAATAAAGAACGGTTTGTATAAAATTGATGATAAGGTTGACCAGGTAATCATAACGCCTGATATGTGAGAGTTCATGCAGCAGCACCGCTTCCATTTGCTGTGGGGATAAATGATTGATAGCTGCCAGCGGAACCAATATCACCGGTTTCAGGAAACCGATCGTAACAGGAGATGAAACAAATTCAGAAACCCAGATATGAACCGGCTTTTTAATACCCATCCGGTCTCCAACTTTTTTTACGAACATTCTCCATTGCACATCCACTTTCGTCAGCCCGTATTGCCGGATGACCTGCACATAACGATAATTCCTGATAAAATGCGAAACGGGAATGATCAGCATGACGAGGTAAAAAACAGATGCGACCGGGAGAATTCTTTGCAACCAGTTGCTCAATTGATAATTTTCTTCTGTATTCAAAAAAGAAGCAGCAAGAATAGCCTGGTCTGAAGAATGGTTGCTGTAAAAAGAAATGAAAGTATAAATGAACAGGGCAAAGCCTGTTATCAATAATAAAGAAGCCAGTGAACTCCTGAAAGATGACCTGGATGAATTGGTTAAACCAGTTATGACCTGGTAAATGACCCATAACAATGCCATCTGCCAAAGGCTGTTAAGCACAGCCCATCCGAGTGATTGCAGAAAGTTGGCCTGGCCGGATATCATATTTACTTTTTAAGACTGTCGAGTAATGCCTGGATCTTCTCCAATTCCTCACGGCTTGCTTTATGGCTTTCATCACCCAGCGCCTGTATGACCAATTGGGTAGGGGAGCCACCAAACAAGTTGTCTATAATTTTACTCAGTAAATGTTTTTGGGTTTTTTCCTTGTTCACCGCTGCCTGGTATACATGGGTACGCATCGAATCATCCCTTTTCACTATTCCTTTTTCATTCATGATCTGCATCAGTTTGAGGGTAGTGGTATAGCCAACATCCTTGGTACCGGATAATTCCTCATGCACTTCTCTCACGGTCGCTAATCCCTTTGTCCAGAGGATCTGCAGGATCTCCAATTCGCTTTCGGTGGGTTTTATCATTTTTGGTGCTGACATAGTTTTCGGGTTTCGTTTAGAGCTCGAATATACGACTATTTTCGTATGACCAAAAAAAGTCAACTAAATTTAATTTTTTTTAACAGTGCTTAACATTGAGACGGGAGCGGGGGCAAAAGGTTACAAACCCGCAATGGCCAACCCGTTTTTCCGGGGTAAAAGTACCCGGATGCGATTTATTTCAAAAGTTTCCTGGCGATCTTTGCTCCGTTGTCAGTTCTAACCTGCAAAGTATATATCCCGCCGGCTAAATTCTGAGAGGGTACTTCAATGAACTGCGAACCGCTGTACAGGACTATTTTCCTGGAATAAACCATTTGCCCCGCGGTATTATATAGAGCTATCGTGGCATTTGAAGATGAGAAATTCCGCAGGTAAACATAAAACTGGTTTGGTATAGGATTGGGAAAAACCTGTACCATGTTTTGCCCACCTGCAGCATCCGCTACTTTCCGGGAGATATTATTCTTTGTGATGAGCCAGTATTCAGGATCTATCAAAACGGTATCAGGTATAAATCCAATGTTGCGGAAAAATATTTCACCATTGCTGGTATTGTCAAGCACTATTGTTTTCTGCTGCGTAGCATTCCTGAAATTTAATGCTACAGGCAGATTAAAAAAACTTACGGACGGGTGAGAAGTTGTTTGATTCATTTTAATTTTTACATAACTGTCGCCAAGTGCTGTCCATTCAACAGTATACGAGGGATATCCCTGTCCTTCGTACCAGTCTTTGAAAAATTTTGTAAGGTCCTTACCACTGACCTGTTCAAGATTTCTTTTCAGATCGGTTGTTTTTGCAAAACCATAGATCACGGTTGGATCTTTTTGGTATTGCCGGGCCGCTTTGAAGAAAACAGAATCACCCAGTATCCACCGTAGCATATACAAGAGGTGCGAACCTTTGCTATAACTTAATCGCCCGTCAAATATTCTTCCAACATTCGTGGTATCATCAACTTTAACTGATCCGCCGGGTTGTGATGTGATATAAGCGATCTCATTTTTCCTGTTGGTTATTTTATTGGCCGGGTATTTATTTTCATCATAAATACTTGCCAGGTGAGTGGCAAAGCCTTCATTCAGCCAGATATCTTCCCAGCTTGCACAGGTGATCTTATCACCAAACCATTGATGTCCCAGTTCATGTGCCATTAACCCTTCGCCGGCATTCACTATAAATGTTGCGGTCTGGTGTTCCATTCCGCCGCCCCAGCTAAACTGCACATGGCCGTATTTTTCTTTTATAAAAGGATAATCTCCGAACAGGTTATGAAACAGCTGCAATGCATTCAGCACGAGAGGCGTATTGGCCTGGAATGAAGCAAGGCTTTCCGGGTAACAATAGGTCTGCATCGGAAGACTAACAGCTCCCAATTGAACCGAGTTATTAAAGACCGAATAATTGGTAACGGCAAAACAGACGAGGTACGATGCAATAGGATAACGATGTTTCCAGTAAGCAACTTTCTTGCTGCCGCCGCTAACGAGGGTCTCGCTTTGTAATAATCCGTTTGAAGCTGCTTTATAAATTGCAGGAGTAGTTACAAATACATCGATCGAGTCTGCTTTATCATCCAGCCCGTTTTTACAGGGCCACCAGTCGCGGCTGCCGTAAGGTTCACTCAAGGTCCATATCACCGGTGTGCCGGCATGCGTGGTTTGAACAAAAGAACCAAAACCGGTGTTTGGCGGAACGCCCTGGTAAAAAATACTGACCGAATCAAAGGTTCCTGCATTTACTGACGAAGAAAAATTTACCTGTAATACATTTGAAGTATGTTGTTTTGTAAGGATAATGTTGCGTTGTTTTACACTGTCAACATTCAATCCATTCATCAGGTCAAAAGAAATGGAACTGGCGGAAGAAGTGATAATGTAATGAACCGTTATTTTACCTGAAATATAATTTATGGCAGGGTTGACTTCCCACTCGCACCTGTAATATTTTACATCAAAATTATTGGAGGCCAGCGTTGCATTTCCCCGTCCGGTTATTCTTTCATGACCGAGACGCTCCATCAAAGCGATATCCCGGATGCTTTTGCATTCTTCAGACGGGACTTGAGTAAATGCTTTTAACGATGCCAATAATAAAAATGTAAAAATGATCCGCATAAAAATATTTTTTGAAACAAGTATATAAAGTTCCGCATTTTTTCTGACAGAATAATTGAAAAGTGTTTGTGAGATATCTATATGTCAGCGGTCATTGTGACGGGCATTTTACGAACGCAATGTGTGAAAGATGCAATTCTTTCCCCCAATTGTATAATACTTATTAGTTTTTAAGGCACAACCTTTGCTGACTTGAGCTTTTGCTATTTTAAATCTGTAAATAAAAGGCAGAAGAGCGACGGGGACTGCAGGGTTACGGGAATTTAGAGATACCGCACTCAATTTAAAGCCGGACCCCTGATAAAAACTATTTTCTGCTGATAATCATGGCTGCTTTAAACTAATGAATTGAATAAACATCTGATATTCAGCCGAAAAAAGACCAGGAATAGGAAGGAATAGATATGAGTGGCACAAATGTTGAAGCTTTTTCTTTTTTGGGCTCAAAAAGACGATAATATGGTCTTAGAACGTTATATAAAAATTCAAAATGAACCAACCTAAACCAAACCTGTTTAAGTGAGCTACTTTAAAATACTTTTATCCGGGTTATTATTGTTGTTTTTTTCAACAGTTTATTCCCAAAGTGTCGACTTTACCTTCTCGACCGGGAATAATCTATTTTGCAGTCCCCAGGCAGTTACATTTACCCAGAATTGTACCGGTAATCCTGTTAGTTTTATCTGGAGGTTTGGTAATGGACAAAGTGGAACATCAGCAACACAAACGGTTACATATAACTCTCCGGGAACATACAACGTTAGCTTAACAGCAGTGTATTCTACATACGCTATTTCAGTATCCAAGGCTGTTGTGATCAACCCTACTCCAACTATTTCAATCACGGCAGACAAACCTTATATGTGTCAGCTGGGTAACATAACTTTTACAGCTTCGGGGAGTCCATTTATTTCCAGCTATGAATGGGATTTTGGAGATGGTACGCCTGTTCAGATCACAGCCAGCAACACGGTGACTCATTTTTTTGGCAGTTATAATGATTTCAATATTGTTGTCAAGGGCATTACGTCAGCGGGTTGTTCCAGGACTGCGTCAACAAGTGTACAACTTAAAAAGTTTATCATTTTTAATGATTCCGTTGCACCTAACAAAGGATGTATCCCAATAAATTCCATATTAACTGCTTCTGCTAATTTTCCAAACGGAGATTTTGTTGCCAATTATGCATGGGATTTTGGGGATGGTAGTTCAATAGCTAACACAGCGGTGAACAATACGACACATACGTATAATATTACAACTCCAATTACTACAGCGAGCATAACCATGACGTCTGCACAAGGATGTACAAGTCAAGTAACGTTCCGGCCATTTGCATTTGGAACGCCTCCTTTTAATACCACTGCGGTTACCAGCGATGGAAGAAATATTTATTGTGGCGGTGAAACAATACAATTTATTGGCTCCGCGACCAATGCTAATTCTTACTCATGGGATTTCGGGGATGGTAATACCGGGGTTACCTCCATTACGACCATCGGTCACAAATATCAATCGCTTGGAAATAAAAGAGTGATATTGACCCCGATCTTTAATGGGTGCAATGGTGTAAAAGATACAATCGATATTACTATTATCGGTGTGATAGCAGATTATACATTTACTAACCAATGCAGTTCAAAAAATACTTATTTCTTCAACAACCTGTCCCAGGGAAATATCTCTGTTTTTAGCTGGACATTCTCTGATATTCCGGGTTCTCCAGATGTTACTAATTACAATGTAACGCACAGTTTTCCTCCTGCTGGTTCCTTTTCTACAAAACTGTATTTATTTGATGCTGTAACCGGTTGTAGCGACAGTCTTATAACGGATCAATTTACAGCAACACCTTTTTTGACGAGTAATAAACCGAATGTATGTAAAGACAGCCTGATACAATATACTGTAGTGAATCCTTATCCCCCGGCAAGTAATTATCTATATGAATTTCATGTTCCGGGCTTATCAGTAAGTACGGGAACTTCTTCTTCCTATGCTTTTAGCCCGGCAGTACATGGAGTCTTTAATGACTTTGTTGTGATAAACGGACCGGGTAATAATACATGCAACGACACATTGTATTTACCGGCAAGTACATATGTACGGGGGCCGGTATTGGATTTTTCAATACCAGCAAGTTCCTGTCTTTTAAATAATTCTTTTCCTGTAACAAACGATACATGGCCTTTTTTCCCGGCAGATACTATTACAAAATGGGAGTGGAGATTTGGAGACAATACTACTGATAACTCAGAATTCCCGCCTGCCCATAGTTATCCTTACCCGGGTTATTACAACCTTTTTTTCAAAGCAACAGATATTAATAACTGTGCACAGCAAGATTCTGTGACGGTGATCGTGCACCCCCAGCCGGAAATAATAGTATTTCCTGTAATAGATACTCTTTGCACCGGGCAGTCACTCAATCTCCTGGCATTTACAGCTGATACTTTATCATGGCGAACAAATTATAATCTTACCTGTGTATCTGCTGCCTGTGATACTGCATTGATAAACCCGCAGATCACAACAAACTATATTGCTGAAGCAAAAAGCCAATACGGTTGCATCAGCACAGATACAAGTTTTATAAGGGTATATGCACCGTTCACTTTGCAGGTCTTTCCTGCCGACACCTCAGTATGTCCGAAAGCAAAAATACGCTATAGAACCAATGTGAATGGAGTTACTACATGGATGCCATCCACTTATTTGAATTCTGCTACCATTACCAACCCCTTCAGCAGACCTGATACGTCCATTTCGTATACTATTATTGTGGCAGATTCGGCAGGATGTTATGCTGACACGGCTATTGCAAATATCCAAACATATCAATTACCAACTGTAAATGCCGGACCAGACCAACTCGTTCCCTATAATAATGCCTTTATATTAAGCCCTATTTACAGTTCAGGTATTGCTAATTATCTCTGGTCGCCTTCCCTAAATTCGCTCTCTTGTACTTCCTGTCCGGTTACGAATGGAATTGCGGCCGTTACAACTACTTATACTATTGAAGTTACAAGTTCAGATGGTTGTAAGGCAAAAGACAATATCATTGTTTCTATAGCCTGCGACAAGGCCAATCTGAACATCCCGTCTGCTTTTACTCCAAATAATGATGGTAGAAATGATATGTTTTACCCAATGACAAGAGGTTATAAAATAATAAATACGTTTATTGTTTATGACAGGTGGGGTAATAAAGTTTTTGAGAGACATAACTTTACTCCAAATGTGCCATCCCTGGGTTGGAATGGCGATGCTAAAGATAAACTGACATCCGGCTCGGCTATATTTGTATGGGTAATAGAAGCTACATGTGATGTAGGGGAGAAGGTGAATTCGAAGGGAACCGTTGTACTGATACGATAAAGAAGTAACACCTGTTGAGCTGAAATATTATACAAACAATTATTTTATTCCCTTACAATTTTTTCATGTATCCGGTTGCCATTGGTATCCTGTATCCGGAGCAGGTAGATACCCGAAGCATAATTACCAAGATATATCGTGACAAAATTAGTGACCGGGTAAATTGTTTGCAGAAGCTGTCCTTTTATATCATAGATCATCAGTGTGTTTTTTCCCGCCGGCAACCCGGAAATAATAACCTTGTCTTTTACCGGGTTGGGGGTTAATAAAATTCGCGGTACAGCATTGCTGCAATTAGCAAGTGCGGATACCGTACTATATGTAAAGGAGCCATTCCGCTCTATCATTTTTAAGCGAAAGAAATAATTTTTACCGGGCTGCATCAAAAAATGATAGCTGTAATTTTTTTCAGCATTGCTGTTGCCATAAGCAGTAATGCTTGTTGCTTTTGTATAAACAGCGCCATCATTGCCGAGCTCAATTTCAAAGGATGCCATATCGCTTTCAAAACTTGTAGAAAAATCAATAAATGCCACACAGCCGTTTTTAGATACATTAAAATGTTGAAGGGCCACCGGCAAAACCGCAGGAAGTTTTGTGGAAGTATTGTTCCTGGTGATCAGCCAGGCATCGGGATCAATAAGAACTGTATCAGGAGTAAATCCAATGGACCTGATAAATGTTTCTCCATTGACTTTATTATCAACCACCACGGTTGCCTGTTGTGTTGCATTTCTAAATTGCAGGGCAACAGGTAACTCAAAGAAAGGAACAGAAAAATGGGAGGTCGCCTGGTTCATTTTGATCCAAACATTTCCTGCACCTAAATTTGACCATTGCACATTGTAAGAGGGATAACCCTGTCCGCTAAACCATTCATTAAAGAAATAGCCCAGGATCTTTCCACTGGTTTGCTCCAGGTTTCGTTTCAGGTCAGCTCCTGTCCTGGCAAAGCCATAGATAACTGCCGGATCTGTTTGATAATTCCGGATAGCAGTAAAAAAAACACTGTCTCCCAGTATCCATCGTAACATGTACAACAGATGACTTCCTTTAATATAAGTCAGCCGGTAATCAAATATGCGATTTACGTCCGTCGTATCATCCACTTCCACCGAGCCACCCGGCTGGGACGTGATATTACTTATTTCTGATAATCTCGTACCGGTTACAGATGCCGGGTATTTATTTTCCATATAGATGCTGGCAAGATGTGTGGCAAATCCTTCATTGAGCCAGATATCTTTCCAGGAAGCACAGGTAATTTTATCTCCAAACCATTGATGACCTAATTCATGAGCACACAGGCTTTCATCGATGCTAACTACAAAAGTGGATGTTTGATGTTCCATTCCACCGCCCCAGCCAAATTGTACATGGCCGTATTTTTCATTCATGAATGGATAATTGCCAAAGAGGTTGTCGAACAGCTGCATGGCATTCAAAGTATTGATGGTGCCATTGCTAAAATTAGTTTCATCCTCTGGATAACAAAAGGTTTGCATGGGTAATATCCCTGCAGTCAATTGCACCGAAGTATTCAATTCAATGTAATTGGTTACTGCAAAACAAATAAGATAAGATGCAATGGGATAACGGTGTTTCCAGTGGGAAAGTAATTTTGTGCCACCGGAAACAGGGACCTGGCTTTGTAAAATTCCATTACTGGCGGCTTTGTATGCAATGGGATTGGTAACAAATACATCTATCGAATCTGCCTTATCATCCAACCCGTTTTTACAAGGCCACCAGTCGCGGCTTCCATAAGGTTCGCTGAGGCTCCATAAAACGGGTATGCCTGCATGAGTAGATTGAATAAAAGAACCAAACCCGCTATTGGCAGGTATGCCCTGGTAATAAATACTTACCGAATCCAGAGTACCAGGGATCACAATGCCACCAAAATTAATGGTCAATGTATTGTTCGACTGGGATCTTGTCAGCAATAGGCCGCGTTGCTTTACACTGTCTGTCACCAGGTCGTTCATCAGGTCAAGTGCAATAAAACCGGTAGCAGAAGTAGTAATATAATAAACCGTTACTATCCCTTTGATATAACGGATAGCCGGATCCACTTCCCACTCGCAGCGGTAATATTTTACATCAAAATTATTGGAAGCCAGCGTTGCATTTTCCCTGCCGGTGATCCGGTCATGTCCACGGCGTTCCATCCCGGCAATATCCCGTGTGCTCTTGCAATTTTCAGGAGGGTATTGGGCAAAACATTTTATCGATGCCAGTAATAAAAATGTAAAAACAATCCGCATGGAATAGTTTTATAGGTCAGCTTGCATAAAGTTCCGAATTTTTCCTGACAGATTGCCTGAAATAATTTATTCACTGAATCATTCTATAAGTTTTTTAGATTTTAAATAATTGAGCCATCGCTTTCTTGTTATCTCAGGGATACAAATAAAAATATTATTCTGCGTAACATAATGGGAAAATTTGTCATCTGACCCGCAATAGCTAAAGACATCTACTTTGTCATTGCTGACCATAATTAGATCATACAGGAGGCGATTAAGGATTTCACACTTACTACTGACTAATTGTGAACTATCGCAATTAAAGCAAGATTCAGTTTTTTTGATTTCAGATAAGTCTATTTTGAGTTTTCTAAAAATTCTTCCTGTTGACATGCTCCGTTGAATAACAACATCATTCATCCGATTCATTTTGTTCCCTTTATCAGGGAAATCCCATTTGCCTTCCCGAAAGATGGTTTCGAGGTGTCCGATATGAAATATATTATCTGTATCTTCTAAGTATATGCCGATAGTGTCAAGATTTTCCGGAATATTCTGCCGGAAAGGAAAATCTTCATAGGTGTACCTGAACAAAGCATTTATTAATTCCAGATTAGAATTTTCTTTGAGTAATTTGCCTAATGTCGGCAAGTCTGATTTCCACGGATCTCTTGCCAATAAGGTAACAATTCCAGAAAGATAATTTGTATCAGAAGCGAGATTTAAAAGTGCTTCCCTTGCATTTTTGTTCACAAAGTGTTCTATAAAGCGACCCGCTATTTTACTTTCAATACCTATCAAATGAAGGCAATAAATAACTCCGGCCTTTCCAGAAACACTTTTTGTAGTTGTATAATAATTTAATAATGGCCTAATAGCACTGTCCTGATAGGAGGCAATGGAGTACATATCATCAGTATACCCGATCCAGTATGCTTTACCGGTTTCTTTCAACTCCCAATTATCACCAAGCCTTTTTATGAGAGAATCAAGAGAAATTGAATTATTGATATTTACAGGAACTGACCCACCCGTTTGTGCTCTGTAATTTTGTTTCCCGTTTGGAGGGATATCTACAACTTGTCCTTTTGCAATTCCCGCTGCAAGTATTACAATAACTAAAAGGAAATTTTTGTAAGGGGTCATGATTTTGTTGCTGCTCATAAATATACAAAAGCAATTAGCCAACTATATCATAAAAAAATAAGCCCCCTTGTAGAAACAAGGGGACTTAGTAATGGTTCTGATTAAGCTCTTACTTGCAGGACGAAGCCTTGGCGAAGTCCTGTAGAATATTATTGATACTGAACAGTGTTTGTTTTATTGACTGAAGCTACAGGTTTATCTGTTTTCATTGTTTTTATTTTTCCTGTTCCACCCGCAGAAGGCGGCAATACCGGTCCTGTTTTTTTTGCATTTATCTGTGCAAGGGTAGGAGCTATTACCAAAGATACAATGGACATTAATTTAATCAAAATATTCATCGACGGGCCGGAAGTGTCTTTAAAAGGATCGCCTACCGTGTCACCTGTAACAGATGCTTTATGCGGTTCTGATTTTTTATAAAACATCTCGCCATTTATTTCAACACCTTTTTCAAAAGATTTTTTTGCATTATCCCAGGCACCCCCGGCATTGTTCTGGAACATCCCCATTAATACACCGCTTACTGTTGCACCTGCTAAGAAACCACCAAGAGCTTCAGGGCCTAATGTAAATCCAATGATCAGCGGAGAGATGATGGTGATAGCGCCGGGCAATAACATTTTTCGTATAGAAGCATTGGTAGAAATGGCAACACATTTTTCATACTCGGGTTTGGCGGTTCCTTCCATGATACCCGGAATAGTTTTGAACTGGCGGCGGACTTCTTCCACCATGGCCATTGCAGCTTGTCCCACTGCACGAATAGCAAGAGAAGAAAAAATAAAAGGGATCATGCCACCAACAAATAAAGATGCAAGCACTTCTGCTTTATAAATATCTATATGCTGATTTTCTGCTGGAAGAGCAACACCTACAAAGGCAGCAAATAAAGCCAGGGCTGTTAATGCAGCAGAAGCAATGGCAAAACCTTTCCCGGCAGCAGCCGTAGTATTTCCAACGGCATCAAGCACATCCGTTTTTTCACGCACCTCTTTGGGGAGTTCACTCATCTCAGCAATGCCACCGGCATTGTCGGCAATGGGGCCGAATGCATCAATGGCTAATTGCATGGCTGTAGTAGCCATCATACCTGCAGCAGCAATAGCAACTCCATATAATCCTGCAAACTGGTATGAACCCCAGATACCGCCTGCTAAAACAAGTATCGGCAAGAAAGTAGATTCCATACCAACAGCAAGACCGCCGATAACATTGGTAGCATGACCGGTGGATGATTGCCGGATAATAGATCTCACCGGGCGTTTGCCCATGGCAGTATAATATTCGGTAATAGCACTCATCAACGTGCCTACAATTAATCCAACAGCAATGGCGCCCATCACATCCCATTTGGTAAATATGATACCCCGCAGTTCCATGGCTTCGGGCAGGATCCAGTAAACCAATCCTGATGCGGCAATAGCTGTCAGAACAATAGAACCCCAGTTACCCATATTCAGGGCTCTCTGTACATTGTCTGTATTTATTCCGGCAGATTCACTGATGCGCACAAACCAGGTACCTGCGATAGAAAATAAAATCCCAATACCTGCGATCAGCATGGGTAATATTATTGGAGCGAAACCTCCAAGCATATCCGCATCTGTGCTTATAGTGGTTGTTTGCTGTCCCAATACAATTGTTGCAAGCACCGTCGCCACATATGAACCGAAAAGATCTGCTCCCATACCCGCAACGTCACCAACATTATCGCCAACATTGTCTGCAATCGTCGCAGGGTTTCTTGGATCATCTTCAGGAATACCTGCTTCCACTTTACCCACGAGGTCAGCACCCACATCGGCAGCTTTTGTATAAATACCACCACCCACACGGGCAAATAATGCAATTGATTCTGCTCCTAATGAAAAACCTGTCAGCACTTCAACAGTTCTTACCATCTCTTCGCTGCTAACAGGTGAGTCAGGTGCGAAATACATTTTCAATACAATGAATAATCCTCCCAAACCAAGTACAGCTAACCCGGCAACACCAAGACCCATTACTGAACCACCGGTAAAAGAAACACTTAATGCCTTCTTTAAACTGGTACGGGCAGCATGAGCGGTACGTACATTTGCTTTGGTTGCGACCTTCATACCGATATAACCGGCCGTGGCACTAAAAACTGCACCAACGATGAATGCCCCGGCAATTAACCAATGGGAGTGAGGATTTGTATAGGCCATTACTGCAAGCAGTATAGCCACGATAACAACAAAGTATCCGAGAATTTTCCATTCAGCTCTTAAAAAAGCCATGGCGCCATCAGCAATGTATTTGCTGATCTCTTTCATCCGGTCGGTACCAGCATCCTGTTTTGAAACCCAGTTGAATTTAATAAGGGTATAAAGTAAACCAATCAGGCCCATGACGGGAACGAGATAGATCAATTTGTCCATAAGAGTTGATTCTTAGTTCAGATTTAAAGACCGCCGACGTCCCGATTGGATCGGGACTTCGGCGGCCAAAGGCGGCAAAGATAGGGGATGAGGGGGAATGCCCCAAACCCTGCCTGCCGGCAGGCAGGCCCTGAAGTGGGTTTAGGATCAGGGGCTTAACGAAGAAAAAGCAAGTCCAAGGTTCTCAATAATATCTCCCGCCACCATGGCTTCCATCGAAATATTTTTAGCAGCAAGATCACCGGCAATACCATGAAGATATACGCCGAGTATTGCCGTTTCAATTGAACTATAACTCTGTGCCAATAATCCTGTCAGTATCCCGGTTAATACATCGCCACTTCCTGCTGTAGCCATACCTGCATTACCTGTTGAATTAAAGAAAGCCATTCCACCGGGAGCAGCAATTAAAGTGTAATGACCTTTCAGTACAATAACACAGTTCAATTCTTTTGCTTTTTGTAAAGCAAGTTGAATGCGGTCAAAATCATTCGCTGTTTCATCAAACAATCTTTCAAACTCTTTTGGATGCGGAGTAAGTATGGAACCGGCGGGAATTGATTTTGATAAACCTTTCTCTGCTGAAATAATATTTAAAGCATCGGCATCCAAAACAACAGGCCGATGATAAGCATCCAATAAATTCTTCAGCAGCTTTTTAGTCTCTGAAGCTGTTCCAATGCCCGGGCCGATACCAATGGCTTCATAATTCTCCATGTCCTCTTCAACCTTTGTATTAAATGAAGAATTGATATCTGTCATTACCATTGCTTCCGGAACCGTGCTTTGCAAAATATCATAACCGCATTTGGGGATATGGCAGGAGAGAAGACCCACACCACTTCTCAAACAAGCTTTGGATGATAGTACTGCAGCACCAATCTTTCCATAACTGCCTGCAATCAACAAGGCATGACCAAAATTTCCCTTGTGCGCAAACCGGTTCCTTGGTTTGTAAATAGTATGGATGATCGTATCATCCACCAGTTCATGGGCACTTTGAACAGAAGTATAAAAATCATTGTGCAAACCAATATCAAGAATACTCACTTCTCCGATATAGTCTGCATTTTCAGCAACGAGGAATGCTGGTTTGAAACATTGAAAACTCAGGGTATGCTTTGCTTTGATGATCGTATTCCCGGTTGATGAACGGTCGGTAAACAAACCACTGGGTAAATCAATGGAAATAACCTCGCATCCTGACCGATTAATAAAATCAACCAGTTTTGCCGTTATACCATCGACGCCACGGTTCAACCCTGAACCATACAATGCATCAATGATCACTTCATCTTTTTTCAGTTCATGAAAATTGTCTTCTGTCTGTATGAAACGAATATCCACTTCAGGATGCTGATGCAAACGGGCCAAATTGGTTTGAAAATCTTCTGTGCCTTTATGTCCCGATTCGAGGATATTTACTGTGACAGGATATTTTTTTTCTGCCAGCAACCTGGCAATGACAAGACCATCGCCACCATTGTTCCCTTTGCCGCAAAAAATGGAAAATGTGTTTTCAACATATCCATTCTCTTCCAGCCAATCCGCAGCTTTACCAGCCGCCCTTTCCATCAGGTCGAGCGAAGTGATGGGTTCATGTTGAATGGTATATTGGTCCCAACGCCGTATTTCTTCTGCTGAAAGTATTTTCATTTCACCTTAAAGTTGAGAAACTTTTTCTGGAAAAAGAATGACTTAATGTTTTGTTTTTGAAACTGTCTTTACAGACTTCTTTGTTTTCTTTTTTTTCAATCCGGGCAGCTCAGCTTTCTTATCATTTGAAACACTGTCGATATCTTCATCTTCATTGGCCGGACGCTGATGGTAATTGCCGAAAATATCATAGCAGAAGTGGGCTGCATTGTAAATATTCCTTGTAAACTTATTACCCAGGATGATGATAGTCGCTTTTTCATCCGTTAACCTTGCGAATGCTGCATTAGAACCATGCCACTTGCCAAAATGGTACACAACTTTTTTCCCATTGGGCATGAATTGCAAGCGCCAGCCCAAACCGTAATTATGGACCGAAGGTCTTTCATTGCTATAACCTGAAAAGGCTGAATCGAGTAAAGCTTTGCTGATAAGCTGGTCAGTATATAAAGCCTGGTCCCATTTCAGCAGGTCCCGTGGAGTAGTATAAATATTTTTATCGCCATAAGTGCCATCTAAAAAATCAAAGTTCCAATAAGTGCCATTGTTAGTAAATGAAGGGGTCGCGGTCAACGTATCCTTCAGCGTGAATACATAAGTATGATTCATCCCGATCGGCCCAAAAAATTTTTGCTGCATATAATCCGGGAAACTATTGCCGCTGATCTTTTCAATAATTAAAGCCAATAATACATAATTGGTATTGCAATAATTGAAGCGTTTATCGGGAGAGAAGCTTTTGTTTGGCTTCTTAACAATGAGATAATCCAGTACATCCTGGTTAAGAGCATATTTCTTTTTATCCCAGTCGCCATCCGACATGAAATAAAGATAATTGGGTAAACCGCTCCGGTGGTTCAGCAGCATTTTGATGGTAATACCCGGATAGGGGAAATCCGGGAAAAATTTTGCCACCGAATCATTTAATGAAAGTTTTTCTTCCTGCACCAACCTGAGAATAGCAGTTGCCGTAAACGGTTTGCTGGTGGATGCAATATGCAATGAAGTGCTGTCGGTCAGCGGACCTGCCTCGCCGGCAGGCAGGTCTTTTTTGCGGAGATCAGCAAGACCCTGGTATTTTTCATAAAGAATAGCGCCATCCCGGGCAACCAGGATACTGCCGTTAAATCCATTCTTCAGCAAACTGCTGTCAAAAAAAGCGCTTAACTCACGGTAATGTTGACGAAACTCCTGCTTGCTCAGTACCGCAGGAGTAGGCGGATAGTAGCGCAGTGAATCATCAGCATCTTTTTTTTGCCCGGAAGTATTACAATCCTGGAATAGAATGGCGAGGAATAAAAAGTAGAATATTTTCTTCAACAGGTGTTATTTCGTTTACGAACAAAAATAGAAGTTGGCTTCTCAGCACTGCTGCTTTAGTTTTCCCCAAACAGGATGCCAATGTTAATAGGCGGACGTTATATTTGCAGTATGACAAAATCAAGCATGACCAGTTATCCCAAAGAAAAGATCAAAATACTTTTTTTAGAGAATATCAGTGATGTGGCAGTAAAGAATTTTCACAAGCATGGTTATGACCAGGTGGAAAGGATCAACAAAGCATTGACAGAAGACCAGCTGGCTGAAGCTATAAAAGATGTTCATATACTTGGTATCCGTTCCAAAACACAGATCACAAAGAAGATACTTGATGCGGCAAAAAAGTTACAAGCCATCGGTTGTTTTTGTATTGGTGTAAACCAGGTTGATCTCAAAGCGGCAACAAAGAATGGGGTAGTGGTATTCAATGCACCTTACTCCAATACAAGATCAGTTGCTGAATTGGTGATCGGCGCTTCCATCATGCTTATCCGGAGAGTACCGGATAAAAATAAAGCGGCGCATGAAGGATTCTGGATGAAAGAAGCTAAGGGAAGTTTTGAATTGCGGGGTAAGACCATGGGTATTATCGGGTATGGAAATATCGGGAGCCAGGTCAGCGTGATGGCGGAATCGCTGGGCATGAAAGTTGTTTTTTTTGACGAAGCGGTCAAATTGCCGCTGGGTAATGCAGAGAAAGTTAAATCGATCAAAGAACTACTCAAAAGGTCGGATGTGATGACGCTGCATGTTCCCGGAACTTCAAACACAAAAAGTTTGATCAATAAGAATACACTGAAGTGTTGTAAAAAAGGCGCCATCATTATCAATTTTGCAAGGGGCACGGTGGTTGATCTGGAAGCATTGAGAGCAGCTATTCTCGAGGGACATATCGGCGGTGCGGCCGTGGATGTGTATCCCTGGGAGCCCGAAAAGCAGGGTGATCCTTTTAAAACTCCGTTACAGGGCTGTCCGAATGTTTTGTTGACTCCGCATATCGGGGGCAGCACAGAAGAAGCGCAGGAGAATATTGGTGAAGATGTAAGTGCAAAGCTTTTCAATTACCTGGAAACGGGGATCACTTTTGGTTCTCATACCGTACCGGCGCTGGCATTACCACCGCAGGAGGGAGGCCATCGTATCCTCCATATACATAACAATGTGCCCGGCGTATTGTCTGAAATAAATACACAGCTTTCCAATCATAAGATCAATATTCTTGGACAGTATTTAAAAACAAACGATGAGATCGGTTATGTGGTGCAGGACGTGGACAAGAACATTTCCGCCCATGCCTTACAATTGCTCAGGGAAGTGAAGGCGACGATCAAGGTAAGGATGTTGTATTGAAACTTTCTGCTGATTTTGGTTATTTCTAATTTTCAGTAAATATTGAAAACAGTGTAACTTTGAACCGTAAATTGGTTGTATGAAAGTCGTTATCGTCGGGGCAGGATTTGGCGGGCTCAGGCTGGCCCGCAAACTCAATAATAAGCCGGGTTTTGAAGTTATCCTTATTGACCGTTTCAATTATCACCAGTTTCAGCCCTTGTTTTACCAGGTAGCCACGGCGGGGCTGGATGCCAGTAATATTTCTTTTCCGTTGCGGAAAGTATTTCAGAAAAGTAAGAATGTAAGGATCAGGCTTGCTGAATTAAAGCAAGTGATCCCGGGGGAAAACAAGATCATTACTGATGCCGAAGAGATCAGCTATGATGCACTGGTGCTGGCCACGGGTGCTGATACCAACTTTTTTGGAAACACAACGATAGAAAATAATGCTTTCCCCATGAAGTCAACGGTGGAAGCTTTGCAATTGCGTTACCGGTTGCTGCAAAATTTTGAAAAGGCACTGACAGTTACCAATGAAAATGAATTACAGCGACTGATGGATATTGTTGTGGTAGGTGGCGGACCAACAGGAGTGGAGTTAGCTGGCGCTTTGGCTGAAATGAAAAAATATGTATTACCAAAAGACTACCCGGAACTGGATTTCTCCAAAATGAATATCTACTTGTTAGAAGGAACTGCGAAGACATTAGCAGCTATGAGTGATCAATCTTCCGTGCAATCAAAAAAATATTTGGAACGATTGGGAGTGAAGGTGCTTATCAATACAATGCTGAAAGAATATGATGGGCAAAATGTGGTATTGAATGACGGGAACAATATCAGCACTGCCACGGTAATATGGGCTGCCGGCATCAAAGGCAATATTCCAGGTGGTATTGATAATAGTTTAATAGCCAGGGGAAACCGGGTAAAAACAGACAGGCATTGCCGGGTGATCGGGTATGATAATGTTTATGCCATCGGTGACCTCGCATATATGGAAACCCCAAAATATCCAAACGGCCATCCGCAGGTGGCGCCGGTGGCGATGCAGCAGGCCGATATGCTGGCCGGCAACTTTAAACTGATCGAAAGAAGATCGAACCCGGATAAACAATATGAATTTGAATACCGGGACAAAGGCTCCATGGCAACTGTAGGAAGAAACCTCGCTGTGGTTGATATTCCCATCCCGAAAGCTTTCGGGACTAAATTCCATTTCGGTGGTTTCTTTGCCTGGATGATCTGGATGGGTCTTCACCTGATGCTGATACTGGGAGTGAAGAACAGGTTCTTTGTTTTCTGCAACTGGTTATACAATTATATAACATATGACCAGAACCTGCGGTTGATATTTAAGGAGTTTGATAAAACAGCAGACAAGTCTAAAGTTCTTTGAGAATTTTCTTTGCCCGGGATTTAAATGCAGTCGATTCAAGATCCCAGCGGTCTTCAATGATTGTTTTCAATTCCTGTTTTATTTCCGGGTACTGTTTGGATAAATTTTGTAACACAGTTAATGAAAATGCTTTTATAGCAGGCTTTTCGACAGGGGAGATGATATAATCAAAACAAATATTCATTACCTCGCCCTGGTATTTCTCCGGGATACTGATATCCTGCAGCAATCTTACCGTATTGCGTTTAACAGCATCATGCAAACCGGGTTTCTTAAGGTTCTTTACAAGTTTGCCATAATGTTTTTGTATCAGTTGAGGGTTGGCAATGACCGCATAGCTCAATGGCCAGGCGGCACGCTGTACTACGCGGTATTCATCATTTAAAAAGAGACCGAACAATTCATCGAAGCGTTGCTGGTTGCTGCCGACCCATTTTACGATCCGGGTACAGTTGGCTTTGGAATGTTCTGACAATATTATTTCCCGAAGCTGTAACATATTATTGGGGTACATACTTGATACCCACCATGACCGTTTCACCGCCGGTAAGTTCATTGCTATTGAGTTTCACAACATGACAACGGGCAGTTACACCATCAGCAGCTCCTGCTATTTTTACTGTTTTGCTGTCACCGGGCTCAATATTATTTACAATATAATAGTCTAATCTTGCCTCAGTGCCATCGGCTTTCAATATAGTTACTTCGATGATCGCTTTTTGCACTGTAACATTGGGTAAAGTATTTTTAATAGCAACAGTGCCCGGGTCCGGGTAAGCAACTGTTGAAACAAGATACTTGTCTATATTGGCGAGAATTTTATTCTTATCAGGATTACCTGATGGTCTGTTCGGTTCTATCGACCTTGCTGTGCCGCCTGGCTTTGGTTTTTCTTCCGGCTGAACATTAGCTGAAGCAGTATCAACAGGTTTTTTTTGAAGAGTATCCGATACATCCGTTTTTGTGTCTTTGCTGCGGCAGGAACTGAAGACAATGGATGTAATGATAATGTAAATGCTGAATAACTTTTTCATAACGGGTAATTTCTATGCAAGCTACAGCAGGCCGGGAATTCCGGCAATACTCATTTATCATAATATCATACATTAGGTTTCCTATAATTTATGTTATGTTAAATAGGCACACAGCCAATACACAGGATAAGAAAAAAATATGGCTGGGCTTCAGGGAGAGTACAAAAGTAGTCTGAGTTTGACGTATCTTAAATGGATGGAAAAGTTTGAGATTGAACAAAAAGATTTTGAAAGCGCATTATTCTATCTATTGATTCGTATGGCCGCCAGACAGAGAGCAACAGAACAATTTATAATAGACCACCTTTCAAATATTACACCAAATACCAGAGATGAGCTTAGGAAATTGTTCGATGAAACCACTGCGTTTCATCGTCAGAAGGTGTATGAAGAACTATTTCAAAACTTCGCTTCTTTAAAAGACCTATTCGGTAAAGAAACCGACGGAAAGGATTGACTTTCTTAGAACTCGGCTCTCGCCTCGTGTTAAATACGCCCTTAATATTTTTTTCTTCCCCCTGCCCACTCACAAGCCCAGTCGACTTGCCAACGCTACATAAAATTTTGTATTGAAACAAACTTACAAAATTTCGCCGCCCGACGGCCAACCTAAGTAACATAATATAGGTTATGTAAATAGCTTCAGTGAGTTGGCTGCCGGGGTTGCCTATACGATTTTTGCTGTTGAGTAAATTGGATTTTAAGTGCGCAAAAATCGTATAGGCAACCCCGTTATTGGAAGCTATTCAACATAACCAACTGTTATGTTAAGTATCTGTTTCATAAGAAAAGCCACAATTAAGTGACTTTCCCTTAGGACCAATTATTTTATTGACTCATATCTTTCATTCCACTTCTTCTCCTCTGCTTCGTATTTAGCTACATCAGCAGGTTTTCCTTTTGCCTGTATCTTTTTAAATGTATATACATCTGCAATTTTTCCTGCCAGGTTCCTGTACTGTGCTTTTTCTCTTATGCTAAGCGTAGTTTTCGAAGCAAAAATCGTCGCGGCCTTTTCATAAGGGACTCTTTCGGTTTCAAGAGCCTCACCGTATTGTTTGTCCAGCAGATCTCTTTTTGCAATATCTTCTTTTGAAGCCATGGTACCGGGCTTTGTCCTTTGTTTTATATCGACTGCATGGGCCGATCTTTTTTCATTGATCTTCTCAGATTTGTTATAAAAATGATCACCTAAAAATAAAAAAGCATCTATTGAATCAGGCTGCGTATAGGCTGCTTTATTAAAGGCATTGATCATTTTAAGTTCCATAGCCGCTGTATCGAAAGCTTCAGGCACATCATCTTTGAGCGGGTAAAAAGCCCTGTAAATTATTTCTCCCATCCATTCATTGGCTTTATAATTATTGGCATCTGTAACCAGCACTTCTTCCACTGCTTTTATTTTGCCGGCAAGGGTTGTTTCCAGTCCAACCGCGAAATCGATTTTATCGAAAGTGAAGAATTCACTTTTCGGGTACACCTCTTTACCAATGGCTTTATATTTTTCAAAAGAATTATAATCTTTTTTTCCAAAATAATAACCTACCAGGAAACGATACACACTTTCAAATCCATCTCCTGTGATCCTGTTATCAGCAAGACGGCTATAATATCCGGCAGCTTCTTCTTTATGATTGCTTTTCTCTGCAGTAATTCCTGCAAGGATCAATACATTGGTGTCCACAGCTGCGTTCAGCAATTTTCTCTCTATCAGCAGGTCAGAATAAAATACCGCTTTCTTTAACTTGTTAAAAGCAGCATCCCATTTTTTTGCATTATAATCAGTATAGCCCGATGTGTAATAACTGGAATAAAGATTGATCGGGCCGTTTTGATAGACAAGATCCCCGACCAAAGTCATCGATGGATCCATTTCCTTAAATTTTTTAAATGCTGCATCTCCTTCATCAGTCAACTGGTCGCCTGCTGCTGTGTTCTTTACAGTCTCATCCATTGCTAATGTAGAGTAAATGGTGGTTTTTAGTATATAAGCTTCAGGTTTGCTGGTAAATTTGGCAGTACCCATTGCTTTGTCAAGAGATTCCTTGGCATCTTTATACTTGGTGAGCATGACCAGGGTTTTTATTGACTCATAGGTCTGGGCATCAGCCACAAAACCAACCAGCCAGACTGATAGGAATAAAAGAATTTTTTTCATCTGTATTTTTTGATTTTAAATTACTGATTATTCTGTACTGCCCCCTGTAGATGGATTTTCATCCGAACCGGTTGCGTTACTATTTCCATTTAAATGATCTCCATTTGAACCGTTTTCAGCATTTCCATTTTGTCCCTGGTCCTCGATCCTCGTGATCGCGGCAATTTCATCGCCTTCATCCAGCCGGATCAGTTTGACTCCCTGCGTGGCCCTGCCCTGTTCACTGATACCACTTACCGGCATGCGGATAGTAACACCACTTTTACAGGTTATCATCAGGTCCTCAGTTTCTGCTACGGCTAAGATACCAACAAGGCTTCCTGTTTTTTCAGTTATATTAATTGTTTTTACTCCTTTTCCGCCACGATTAGTGAACCGGTATTCATCCACGGCTGTTCTTTTTCCAAATCCCTGTTCACTTACCACCAGTACTGTCCTTGATGCTTTTTCTTCCTGGCTTACACATATCATGCCTACTACTTCTTCTCCCGGTTCATCTGCTTCTATACCGGCTACGCCAATGGCGCCACGTCCTGTTGCTCTTACTTTTTCTTCGGAGAAACGGATTGCCCGGCCGCTTTTTACTGCCATCATGATCTCACAGGTTCCATCCGTCATTTTTGCTTCAAGCAATTCATCGCCTTCAGTAATATTTATCGCATTCACGCCGGTTAAACGTGGACGACTGAATTCTTCCAACTCTGTTTTCTTGATAATTCCCTTACGGGTACAAAGAACAATATTATGAGATTTCACAAAATCTTCGTCTTTCAGATCTTTAACATCCAGTACGGCCCTCACTTTATCATCCGGGGGCAACTGTACCAGGTTTTGAATAGCCCTTCCTTTGCCGGTCTTCTCTCCTTCCGGTATCTCCCAAATATTCAGCCAATATACTCTTCCTTTCTCAGTAAAGAACAGCATCGTGTGGTGTGTGGAAGCTACAAACAGATGCTCAATATAATCTTCTTCCCTTGTTTTTCCACCCATCACTCCCCTTCCGCCCCTGCGCTGCTGACGATACTCATCGGCCGGTGTACGTTTGATATATCCAAGATGTGAAATGGTAATAACAACATCCTCTTCTTTGATGAGGTCTTTGATCTTTACTTCATCATCAAGATAAGTGATCTCAGTTCTTCTGGCGTCGCCGAATTTTTCTTTTATTTCTAGAAGTTCTTTTTTGATAACATCAAATCGTTTTTCTTCATTAGAAAGCAGATCGTTCAGGTAAGCGATCAGTTTCATCAGTTCGTCAAATTCTTCTTTGATCTTGTCTCTTTCCATGCCGGTAAGCCGTTGTAAACGGAGTTCCAGTATGGCTTTGGCCTGGATCTCATCCAGTCCCCATCCGGCATTCACCAAATTATCTTTGGCAATATCCGGTGTAGCGGAACTTCTTATCAAAGCAATTACTTCATCGAGATGATCCAATGCAATGAGATAGCCTTTTAAGATATGAGCTCTTTTCTCCGCTTCTCTTAATTCAAATTGCGTTCTCCTGACAACTACATCATGACGGAATTCCACAAATTCGCTGATCAGTTCTTTTAGGTTCAGCGTTTTTGGTCTTCCTTTTACAATGGTAACATTGTTGATACCATAAGAGGTCTGCAGGTCGGTTAGTTTATAGATCTGGTTGATGATCACATTGGCAATGGCATCTTTTTTCAGATCAATGACCAGCCTTGTGCCTTCTTTATTATTTGATTCGTTATTAACATGAGATATTCCTTCTATTATCTTCTCATTCACCAGTTCACCGATCCGGTTGGTAAGTGCATCCCGGTTTACCTGGTATGGCACTTCGCTGATGATGATCTGTTCCCGTCCGCTGGCTTTTGCTTCTACAGTTAGTTTCCCTCTTACCACTACTTTACCACGACCAAAATGCATGGCGGCCTTCACTCCTTCCATTCCATAAATAATTCCGCCGGTCGGAAAATCAGGGGCTTTCACATGTTGCATTAGTTCTTCAATAGTGATATTTCTATTCTCAATGAAAGCAATACATCCATCGATCACTTCACTGAGATTATGCGGCATCATGTTCGTGGCCATACCAACAGCAATTCCACTGGAACCATTTATCAGCAATTGCGGAACCCTGGTAGGAAGAACGGATGGTTCTGTTTCTGAATCATCAAAGTTTAGTTGGAAGTCAACAGTATCTTTTTCGATATCATCCAGCATATGCTCGGCCAACTTTTCCAATCTTGCTTCTGTATATCGCATCGCTGCCGGGCCATCACCATCCTGGTTGCCAAAATTTCCCTGGCCGTCAACCATGGTATACCGCATACTCCACTCCTGGGCCATACGAACCATCGCATCATATACAGATGTATCTCCGTGCGGATGGTATTTACCCAATACCTCACCGACAATACGGGCTGATTTTTTATAAGGTTTGTTGAAATGAAGTCCCAGTTCATTCATCGCATATAATACACGGCGGTGAACAGGTTTCAGTCCATCTCTTACATCAGGCAGTGCACGGCCAACGATCACCGACATCGAATAATCAATGTAGGCTGTCTTCATCTGCTCCTCAATGTTAACGGGAATTATCCGGTTACTGTCGCTGGTTTCGAGTGGCTCAAAGTTCTCTTCCATCTGTGTTTTTCCTTCTTACTTTTAATTGAATTCGTTATTGGTCAGGGACCGAAAATGACCCATTTTTTTGGTCAGCAAATCTAACTTTTCCAATGCTGAAAACCTGACAAAAAAGGCTGTTTTTTGGGCTATTTTTTCCACGGTTGGGGATTACTTAACAACTTAAAAAAAAGTAGTCTTTGGCTGATTTTTTCCTTGTGAATTCTGGCCTTTTCGTCCTAATTTTCCGGCTCTTTAACAAGGCTTTATTATGAAGACGATCCTTTTATTTGGCGCCGGCAAATCAGCTACGGTTTTAATTGATTATTTAGTGGAAAATGCCATTTCTGAAAACTGGAAAATAATAGTGGTTGACACCGACCTGAAACTGGCACAATCCAAGATCGGGAATTCCACGCAGGCCACTGCTGTCTCCTTTGATATTAATGATAATGAAGAAAGGTCAAAGTATCTACGGTTGGCTGATATTGTTATTTCCCTGCTTCCTCCTTCTTTGCATATTGAAGTGGCAAAGGATTGTGTAAAGCATCATAAAAACCTTTTGACCGCTTCTTATACAGATGATGATATCAAAAAACTACAACCTGAGATCGAGAAGAATAAACTTTTATTTCTCTGTGAAATGGGATTGGATCCGGGGATCGATCATATGAGTGCCATGAAGATCATCGATGAGATTCATGAGAAAGACGGACATATCACTTTATTCAGATCGCATTGCGGCGGATTAGTGGCACCGGAAAGCGATGACAATCCCTGGCATTATAAAATAAGCTGGAATCCCCGCAATATCATTATGGCCGGAAAATCGGGAGCCTATTTCAGGGAAGATGGGAAAGAAAAGAAAATGCTTTACGAAGAATTGTTTGTAGCCGACAGAATAGTTGAGATCCCCGATATTGGTTTTCTCTGCTGGTATCCCAACCGCGATTCATTGAGTTATACCCCGCTTTATGGTTTAGAGGGTACAAGGACTTTTATCCGTACCACCCTCAGGCATCCTGATTTTATGTATGGATGGAAAAATGTGATCGATCTGAAGCTCACCGATGAAACAGCTCAATATGAAACGGATGGTAAAACTTTGCAGGAAGCATTTAAAGAACATATGGATAAAAATGGTTTTAGCGAATGGCTGAATCAAAAATTATCAGACCGCTTTGCCGAGACCAAGAACCTGATGGAAAACCTGATGAAATTAATGGATGCAGAGAACGAAGCCAACGAAGAAGGTGAAAAGATCCCTGAAGCGTTCATGACAGCAGATGAGAAAGGAAATATTGCAGAGATCGAAGTGGATGATGTAAAGAATACAGCGGCTGCAGTAGTGGCTCAAAAAATGCATGAAGCCAACCTTACGCTAAAACAACTTTTCTTTCTCGGGCTGGATGACCATGATACATTGGTGAATAAAGGGTTCTGCAGTCCCGCAGATATTTTACAGTTCGCCGTAGAAAGGAAACTGGCCCTCCGCCCCTATGATAAGGATATGATCGTGATGTTGCATGAATTGGAGTATGAGGTCGGCGGTCAGCGATCGGAAGCCATGCCTACCGGCAGGCAGGTAAGAAGTTCATTGGTGGTGAAAGGGGAAAATAGTTTAAGGACAGCGATGGCAAAGACCGTTGGCTTGCCTCTTGGTATTGCTGCCAAACATATTTTAAATGGAAAAATTAAATTGACCGGTCTTCATATTCCTACGGCCAAAGAAATTTATCAGCCGGTATTGAAAGAACTGGAAGAAAATGGGATCAAATTCCATGAAGAGATCAAAACTGTTTAAGCAGACCGATCAGCTCCCTCACTCCTTCTGTTGCTGGTTTTTCGATCAGGGTCAGGTTTTGCATGGCTGATGTATAGGGAATTTTTTTATCAACGATAAATTTTGGTGTTTCTAATTCAACATAGTTGACCAATCCTGCAGCGGGATAAACTACCAATGAGGTCCCAACGACCACAAAAATATCAGCACTGTACACAACAGGTACTGCTTCTTCCATTTTTGGAACCGGTTCTTCAAACCAAACAATATACGGACGGAACTGTGCACCGTCTTCAGCAATATCCCCAAGTTTTATATCACCTCTTATTTCTGTGATTATCGTTTCATCCCTTTCGCTCCGCATTTTAAATATTTCACCATGCAGGTGAAGGACATTGCTTGAACCGGCTCTTTCATGGAGATCGTCAATATTTTGTGTGATGATCGTAACATCAAAATATTTTTCCAATTCAGCAAGACCTAAATGGGCCGCATTGGGGTTCGCTTCCGCCACATTTTTGCGGCGCTGATTATAGAAGTCCAAAACCAATTGCGGATTCTTTCTCCATCCTCCTGGCGTGGCTACTTCGGTTACATCATATCCCTCCCATAACCCATCGCTGTCACGAAATGTTTTTAACCCGCTTTCTGCACTGATGCCCGCGCCGGTGAGAACGACCAATTTCTTTTTTGGCATAATTAAAATTAATTTAATACGTTCATATTTGGTATGAAATTATTCCTTGTTGTTGTCATCTTCAGTTGTTCCTTTACTTGTTTTGGCCAGACTGGAAACAATAAGGATATTTCTGCCTACGTAAAAGGATATAAAGACCAATCGGATATTGATATTGATTATTTAAGAAAGGGGTTTAAAATTGAATTATCTGACACGTCTTTTCATTTGATTAGCTTTCGATTTACTGTTGACCAGGGTAATATGATTTATGAATATGTTATTTCAGGCGATAGTATTACTCCCCACCTAAAACAGTTCGATTTAAAAAACCTGGAGCTGGAATCTTTTTCAACTATTGAGGATATTAGAGTAGAATTTGGCGGCAGAACCTTTAAAATGGCTCCTGTAATAATTAAGCCAAAAGATCTGTTTAATAAATACCCAACCCTTAAATACCCGGCCATTTGCCATAATAATAAAAAGCAATTGACGTGTTATAATGATGGTGTATATAAAGTTGATATTATAAAAAACCGAATAAACAGTATAAATTTTTTACGATCGGATGTTTCATATTTTGAAAGAGAAAAACTCTTTGAAATAAAACCTGGTAGTGAATCGGCCAATATGCCGGTTTATTTACAGCTAAAACCAAATTCTGTTAGCCTGCGGTATGGAGATGAAACCCGGGAAATGGATACTATCAGGAAAGTGGATATAAACTTCGGAGGGCTTTCATTCTCCTTCAGGCCTTACCATAAAGGAAGTTTTAATGATACAATATTTTTTTCATCTGCCGGTAAGGATTTTGAAATAATAATCTCCCGGGAGAAAAAAGGATGGAGATGGAATATATCTGAAAGTAATTATTCAAATGAAGCCAACATTGTCTACTCATACAAGCACAACCGCTTCTCTTATATTTCTATCCGTAATGACAGGCAAAAGTATGGCATGTCGCTATCAACACGATTTAAAACACAAAAAGGCATTTGGCAGTTAGAGTCCAGGTATGCTGAAAGCAAAATAGAAGGAGAATACCGGTATATATATCCCCTTACGCTATCTCCTTCTTATTATTACAAGTATAATATTTTTGGGAAACTTAAGAAAAACAAATCTTCAGGCAAGATTATAAACTGCTTTTGCCAGTAAATAAATCCTGATTCAGAGATTTGTTTAACTTACTCAACTTTAACGAAAAACTATTTACATGCTTAGTTCTTCGCTAATGAGGTGGCTGCCTGCACTAATTTGATGAACTCAGCCCTGTAGCCGTTATCATCATTCCCTTTCGCAGCTTTTGCCAGGCTGATGACCTGGTTATAGGTGGACTGTTGTTTATACTCTGAACTTCTCAGCAATAAACCAAATTCTGCTACTGCCGCTGAGAAACGGAAATTATTGGATGTATTCCCTAATTCAGTATGAGTATCGATCACTGAATGAGTAATAAGTTTGCTTACATCCTCATCGGGTTTCTTATAGCGGAGCTTGATGGTCATTATTTCATTTGTATTGCTGCTCACAATTTTTTTGTCATTGCGTTGGTATTTCAGCGGGTCAACGGATTTTGTGAAATCATCCTTCACTCCCACCGGTATTACTTCATATAAGGCTGTTACCGTATGTCCGCTTCCCAATTCACCGGCATCTTTAGCATCATCATTAAAATCCTCTGATGCTAACATGCGGTTCTCATATCCAACCAAACGATAGGCCTGGACCTTTGCAGGATTGAATTCGATCTGGATCTTTACGTCTTTGGCAATCGTGAACAAAGTGCTGCCAAATTCACTCACCAGTACTTTTCTTGCTTCATTGATATTGTCAATATATGAATGATTGCCGTTGCCTTTGTCAGCAAGCTGCTGCATTTTATTGTCTTTGTAATTACCCATCCCATAACCCAGCACGGAAAGGAAGACGCCGCTTTTTCTTTCTTTCTCTACCATTCTTACCAATTCATCATCGCTGCTGGGACCAACATTAAAGTCGCCATCAGTGGCAAGAATGATCCTGTTGTTCCCGTCCTTTATAAAATTCTCTCTCGCCGTTTTGTAAGCGAGTTGAATTCCTTCACCACCAGCAGTGGAACCACCTGCCTGCAAATGATCAATGGCTTCTTTTATTTTCATTTTATTGCTTCCGTTTGTTGAAGGCAATACAAGGCCTGCACTTCCGGCATAAACAACGATTGCTACCTTATCCTTTTCCCTTAACTGGTCAACCAGCATATTCATGGATGCCTGCACCAATGGCAATTTATTGGGTTCATCCATAGAGCCAGATACATCCACTAAGAAAACCATATTGGAGGCAGGGAGGTTGTCAACCGGGATTTCTTTTCCCTGCAAACCGATATGCACCAATTTGTGCTGGGAATTCCAGGGACAATCAGAAATCTCTGTATTTACCGTAAAGGGATCGCCGTTATCAGGTTTGGGATAAGTATAATCAAAGTAGTTGATCATTTCTTCTATCCGAACTGCACCGGCCGGTGGCATAGAACCGTTCTCCAGGTATCTCCTTACATTGCTGTAAGCAGCTTCATCCACATCAATAGAGAAAGTGGATAAAGGATTTTGTGTGGCAGCGAGGAATTTGTTTTCAACGATATTGTCATAATCTTCCGTGTTGAAATTTTCTTTTTCTTCAACAACCATTTTGCCATCGTCAATTGCTTCTACTGGAGGCGGCTTTGCTGCATTTTGATCTGCTGTTCTCTCCTGGTTTAGGGTTGTGATCGACATATCCCGCTGGCTATCGGTTTTCGAAGCTGGCGGAGGAGCTTGCACTTCTATTTTTCGATTTAGAGTGCCTGCCCTCTTATCTGAGCTACTTGTTTTTTGATCACAGGCAACAGCAAAGCACAGCATGGCTGCTGCAAATACAGCGATTTTGATTTTCATGACTATAAATTTTTGAGTTTCGAATTATGAGATGCAGAACTTTTGTTTTTGCATAAAAGAAATAATACTGTATCAAAAAAGAGAAAATTAAACACAGAGTAACAGAGTGTTTTGAGTTTCACAGAGAAACACACAATAGAAAGCCGCCCTCTGTGTTTCTCTGTTACTCTGTATCTCTGTGTTGAAATTACTTTTCACAGTCGCGTTTTATCATTTCAGTTTGGTGAATAGAATAGTAGTACTGTCTTTTGATTGTACCTGCAGGCTATCCTGCGTCAGTTTCAGAACAGAGAAGATTCTTCCGGTTGAATCGCCGGCATTCTTTTTCCAGATCAATTCATTTTTCTTGTTCCATTCATAATGTGAAGTGTCGGCTTTGGCAGAATCATTGAGAGACCTTATAACGTTACCATCTTTGAGAAAATCATAGTTGTAACTCCTGAAAGCAGAATCTTTACCGGCATCTGCTTTCCATTTTCCAACGATCCATTCTTTCTTAATGTCGTTGGTGGTTGTTGTGTTGTTTTTCTTACGGAGTAAAAAGAAAGTTCCTGCCCCGGCCGCTACAATGAGCAGCCCGATGAATAGCTTGTTCATGGTTATACTTTTTTAAATGGTGAATAGAGAATCAGGGATTGATTCTTCAATGCATAAAAAAGTAACCTTTCCGAACTGTTAAAGTGAATAGTTAATGGTGAATGTTGAATATTCAATATGGGACTCACTTTCTAATTCCTTATTCTTTATTTCTTATTCCTTATTTCTCCCCTGCCAACTCCATCACCACTTTCCACTCCGCATCACTAACCGGCTGAACAGATAAGCGGCCGATCCGGACCAACGCCATTGAAGCAAGGCGCTTATCTTTTTTGATCGTGTCTAATGTAACGGGGTTCTTTAATTTTTTCTGCGGTTTCAGATCAACAGCAACCCACTTATCGTCAGTGGTTGTGGGATCCTGGTAAGCTTCTTTTACCACTTTGGCAATGCCAACAATATCTGTTCCTTCATTGCTGTGATAAAAGAAGACCTCATCTCCTTTTTTCATATTACGGAGATGGAGACGTGCAGCGTAATTCCTGACGCCGCTCCAGCAGGTTTGCTTGTCTGTTACGAGTTGGTCCCAACTGTACGCAGTGGGTTCCGATTTCACCAGCCAGTATGCCATACGAAAAAAGTTTAATTACAGTCCCGATAGCTATCGGGATCAAATTTAAAGATATGTGAAATAAAAAAGATCTCTTTTGGCAATCCAAATGTTTTTCGGCTGCCGTATCTGTTTCTTTCACTACAAATTTTAAAAATTAAAATCAAAAGTATGAAATCGCTTAAATCAACCGGGCTGATGCTCGCAGCAACATTAGTCTTTAATGTCTCTTTCGGACAGAACATGATGAATGAAAAAACGGTGGAAGTGGGCGGCGCCGCCATGTTCCCTTCCAAAAACATCGTGGAGAATGCCGTTAATTCCAAAGACCACACAACCCTCGTGGCCGCTGTAAAAGCAGCCGGGCTGGTGGAAACTTTGCAAACTGCAGGCCCGTTTACCGTATTCGCTCCTATCAATGCAGCATTTGATATGCTTCCCAAGGGAACTGTAGAAACATTGCTTATGCCCGGGAACAAAGCCAAACTTACAGGCATCCTTACTTATCATGTTGTAGCCGGTAAATTGGGTACAAAGGAATTGGACGAATGGATCAAAAAAGGAAACGGAACAGCTGAATTAACAACTGTTGCCGGCGGCAAACTGTGGGTCATGAAAAAATCAGGAAAGTACTGGTTGAAAGATGAGAATGGCGGCATGGCTTCAATAACTATCAGCAATGTCTATCAAAGCAACGGGGTGATACATGTGATCGATCATGTAGTGCTTCCAAAATAATTTGCCGTTTAAGCAGGCTCCGGGTTTTATTCAATTAAGACCCGGAGTCTTTATGCGTCAGACCGCTGGTAATGGCTTTATTAAATTAAATGACTTTAATAGCAGTCAGACGCCTGCATCATGTGTCATTTTATTTTTGTTTACCTTTCTTATTGCAAGAACCTGTTACAATACATGAAAAAAATTGTCAAAAAACATCCATTAGCCATCCGCTGGTTTCACTGGATCAATTTTCCGGTGCTTGGCATTATGATCTGGAGCGGTTTACTGATCTATTGGGCTAATGATGTTTATAAAATAGGATTTGGCAGCACTACCCTATTGAAATTTTTCCCTGATTCGTTTTACAAAGCGCTGAATGTTCCTTACCGTCTCTCAGAAGGAATGGCTTATCATTTTATGTTTATGTGGCTGTTCTTTTTAAATGGCATTGCTTATGTGTTATATACAATAATCTCCGGCGAATGGAGGGATCTTGTTCCAAAGAAAAATTCATTTAAGCAGGCATGGCAGGTTTTATTACATGATCTCCATATCCGCAAAACGGCTCCGCCGATCGTTGGAAAATATAATGCGGCACAGCGTGTTGCTTATACTGCCATTATTGTAATGGGTATTGGTTCCATATTGACCGGGCTCGCTATTTACAAGCCTGTACAGTTAGAATGGCTTTGTACGATCCTGGGTGGTTACAAAATGGCCCGCATCCTTCATTTTGCATTGACGATCGGGTATGTTTTATTTTTTCTCATTCATATTTTCCAGGTCATCCGTGCCGGCTGGAATAATTTCCGTGCGATGATAAGCGGCTTTGAAGTAAAGAAAATAAAAGATGAAGAACCGGCAGATGAGCCAATAAAATAAAAATATTATGGCAAACTTCTTTAAAACCATTTTTTCCAAAAACTCAAAGCTGAATACCGACCAGCTTATCATGAAAAAGACATTTGTTTCATTCTTTTTCTTTTTTGTTTTTGCCGGAGCTGCTATTTGGGGCTGGAGATGGTTGCGGCATCAGCCTTCCAATTCAGGAAGAACAAATTCTACGTTACGGAAAGTACTGAACACGAATGAATCAATTTTCAGCGGCTGGTTATCTGATAAACATCTTGCAAAAGAATATCCAAAATCAAGGGCGGCAAACCCGGCCAGGATAAATGGCGATCTTGGGTTAAAAACTTCTTTTGATCCGGCTACATGGGTGATGAATGTTATCAGGTCAAAAGGCGATACATTAAAATTAAACCTGGACGATATTAAAAAATTACCGAAGACAGAGATCGTTTTTAATTTTAAATGTATTGAGGGCTGGAGCCAGATCACTTACTGGGGCGGTGTAAAATTCTCAGAGTTCATGAAGGCTTATGGATTGAATGAAGAAGCAGCGATGAAATACCTGGGCCTCGCTACACCCGACAAAGAATATTACGTCGGCATTGATATGCCCAGCGCTTTACATCCGCAAACATTATTATGTTATGAATTAAATGGTAAGCCACTCCCCATGGACCAGGGATTTCCGTTGCGTTTAATTATCCCGGTAAAATATGGTGTAAAAAGTCTGAAGAGGATCGGCTATATGTATTTTGATAATAAAAAGACTCCTGATTACTGGGCTGATGTGAAGGGGTATGATTATTTTACCGGTCTCTAGTCTCTGGTTGCTGGTTACTGGTTACTGGTTCGTCAAAGATCGAAAATACTCTTCGTGTTTGAGCACCAGCAACTAGTAACTAGTAACCAGAAGCCAATACATCTGCTAAATGAAGTGTCTTCAACTTATATCCTTTATGATTGATATATCCCTGCAAATGCATCAGGCAGGATATATCAGTAGAAATAAGATAATCGGCGCCGGTGGCTAAAGCATTCTCTACTTTCTGTTCTCCCATTGCAATAGAAATGGCTTCAAATTTTACAGCAAAGGTTCCGCCGAAACCGCAGCATGTTTCCACATCATTCATTTCGGTCAGCTCAAGTCCTTTGACATGTGACAACAATTTCCTCGGCTCTTGTTTTATTTTACATTCTCTCAGGCCGGCACAACTATCATGATAAGTCGCCTTACCTTTTAACACGGCTCCCACATCTTCCACTTTCAGGATATTCAGCATGAATTCGGAGAATTCAAAACATCTTTTTCCAATATCTGTCACTTCATGATGCAAAGATGAATTCTCAAACAACTTGCTGTAATAATTTCTTATAAACCCAACACAACTTGCACTCGGGGCTACAATACAATCATTGCTGCTAAAGTCTTTGATGAATTTTGTGCAAATGGATTTGGCCTCATCCCAGAAACCTGCATTAAAAGCTGGTTGACCGCAACAGGTTTGTGCTGTGTTATAACTTACCGTGCAACCGGCCTTCTCCAGCACTTTGATCATATTAAATGCCGTATCCGGGTAAAGCTGATCAACAAAACATGGTATGAAGAGTTGCACATTCATAAACGGGAATTAGAAATAAGGAATAAGGAATAAGAAAGTCGTTCGTACCTTTTTAAGCATCTCATTCATTTTTTTATACTCAATGTTTAATTAAGGGAGATCAGTTTCTATCGCAACGTTTCCTTTCTCATTTCTTATTTCTTATTCCTTATTTTATTATTCAATTCAATCATCTTAAGACAAGCAACCGCAGCCTCCTCTCCTTTATGTCCTTGTTTGCCACCAATCCTTTCCTTAGCCTGGATTTCATTTTCAACGGTCAGCACTCCAAAAATTACCGGGACAGGCAAACTCAGGTTCAATTGAACAACACCTTCAGTCACTGCTTTGCAGATATAATCAAAATGCGGTGTATCGCCACGGATAATACAGCCTAATGCAATAAAAGCATCCGGCCGTTTCTTTCCCTGCCTGCCGGCAGGCAGGTTTCCTTTATTTTCCCAGTAACTTTTTATGCCAAAAGGAATTTCAAATGCTCCGGGAACAGTGATGCTGATGATCTTTTTTACATGATGTTTCTGCAGTTCTGATATACAGCCTTTTTCGAGTTCATCAACAATAGCAGTATTCCATTCAGTTTTTACCAAAACAATACAGGCATCCTTTTTCAGAATGCCTGTACCTGTATCTAATAATTTGCTGTTAGTAACGTCAGCCATAATTAGTTTTCTGTAGTGTAAACTCCGAGTTGAGCCAGGTAATTATCGGCGTCCCTGGCATGCTCTGTTTTCGGGAATTTCTCCTTTATCTCTTTATAAAGCGCTATTGCTTCCTTTGAATTCTTCATCACCCTGTCGGCGAAGTAGGCAGCCATAAAGAGAGCTTCAGCCGAACCGGTCTCATCTTTTTCAAAATGATGGGCTGCTTTTTTATAATATTCCAGCGCATCAGCATTTTTGCCGAGGTCTGCATATGCATCGCCCAGTAGTTTATACGTTCTTGCCTGCAATGGTTTTGAAGAAGTGCTGAATTTTTTCAGGTACTTCACGGCGTTCTCATTTTGATTCAGTTTGAGATAGCAACTCCCGGTATAAAAATTGGCCAGCTTGGCTGCATCCGTGCCACCATACTTTTTGATGATCCTCAGGAAACCATCATACTGACCGTCGCCATTTAAAGCCTGGTTCACCGAATCAATACGGTAATATTCTTCTGCCTTGAACATAGCTTCAGCAGCTTTTAATTCTTTCGGATTTTTAAAATAGTTCTTGTAAATATAAAATCCGCCAAGGACTAAAATGATGACGGTGCAAACGATCGTCACGGGTTTGTTATACTTTGCCCAGAAGTCCTTTGCCTTTGCAACCACCGCTGCGTCGTGATCTGTATCCTGCACTTGTTTCTTGTCTGCCATAATTATTACTTGTTTGTAAGTATTATTTGTTTAAGCTTTTAGCCATTAGCTGTTAGCCAGGTTCTTGTATTTTTCATTTACACATTTTCACATCTCCACATTTTCACATTAGTCTACAATAAACGGGTAATTCTGGTCCACATACACATCTTTCAGCATTTCATTGTCATCTGGTATCGGGCTTTCCTCGGCAAATTTCACCGAGCCTGTCACCATATCATCCACTCTTTTATTGATAACATCGATCTCTTCCTGTGTGGCAAACTTATTATCCATGATCGTTTGCAACACCTGCTGTATCGGGTCCTGGCTCTTATATTCATCCACCTCTTCCTTGGTCCTGTACTTCTGCGGATCACTGATGGAGTGTCCTTTGTACCGGTAGGTTTTTATTTCCAGTAAAGTGGGGCCGCCTTTTTCTCTTGCTCTTTTCACCGCCCTGCTTACACCATCATGTACCGATTCTGCACTCATGCCGTCGATCGTATCCGCAGGCATTTCGTAAGAATCCGCCAGTTTATAAATATCAATTACGTTGGAAGTACGTTCTACCGAAGTACCCATCGCATAATTATTATTCTCGCAAATAAAGATCACCGGTAATTTCCACAGCATAGCCAGGTTAAATACTTCATGCAACATTCCCTGTCTTGCAGCGCCATCACCAAAGAAACATAAAACGATATTATCGGTATCACGATATTGTTCAGCAAATGCCAACCCCGCTCCTGTCCCGATCTGTGCACCAACTATACCATGCCCACCATAAAAATTCACATCCTTTCCAAAAAAGTGCATGCTTCCACCTTTTCCTTTGGCACAACCGGTAGACTTACCATACAATTCGGCCATGCAACCGTTTACCGACACGCCTTTGGCAATAGCCAGGCCATGATCGCGGTAAGCAGTTATAAACAGGTCTTCAGGGCGGGTGCCTGTCATGCAACCAGCCGCGATAGCCTCCTGGCCGATATAAGCATGAAAGAAACCCCGGATCTTTCCCTCCATCTTATATTTCTCTTCCGCCATCAGTTCAAACTGCCGGATCAGCTGCATTAATTCGTACCAATACAAGTATGTTTCTTTCGAAAATTTGGTCGCCACCGGTCAAAAAATTGAGCCGCAAAAATAAGGGAAAGAAAGCAATTTTAAAGCAGTGATTTTGAGTGGGTAATCAGGGTTCTGGCCCTGATCATCGTCCCTTGCGTCGCACACTTGTACTGTATATCGCTACTCAGCAAAAAATAACCGCAGAGATGGGAGGCGCAGAGTTTTTATTACCAGCCTCAACGCCTTTGCGCCTCAGCGGTTAACTTGCAGCTCTTAATGCTTCGTCTTCAACACATATCACTGGTTCAGTTCAAAAACTACAGCAATCGTTCTTTTGATTTTAAAGAACGGATCATTGGCATTTGTGGCAAGAATGGAGTTGGCAAGACCAACCTGCTGGATGCCATCCATTATCTCTGTTTTACCAAAAGCTATTTTACAAGACTGGATGGCACCAACGTGCAGCATGGTAATACCGGCTTCAGGATCGAAGCAGCCGTTTCGTTGAACGACAATCCCGATAGCTATCGGGAGGAAAAAGCGGTTTGCATTCTCCGGGAAACAGGCCGGAAAGAATTTTGGGTGAATGATGGTATCTATGAGAAATTCTCACAACATATCGGTCGCTATCCCTGCGTTGTCATTGCCCCTGATGATGCCGAACTGATAACGGGTGAAAGCAAAGAACGACGGAAATTTTTAGATGCATTGCTTTGCCAGTTAGACAGTGAGTATATGCAGCTTCTTATTGCTTATAAAAAAATACTGGAGCAGAGAAATTCATTATTGAAAGCATTTGCTGAAACAGGTAACAAGGATTTTTCTCTTCTTGATGTGCTCGACGAACAACTCATTAAACCGGGCAATTATGTTTTCAATAAGCGGAAAGAGTTTCTTTTTTCGTTTTTACCATTGGTCAAACATTTATACAACGATATATCTCAACCGCCCGCCGACGCGAAAGCTTTGGCGGACAAGGAAGATGTGAACCTGTTTTATGAAAGCGAATTGTTGCTGGCTTCATTTGAAGAATTATTAAAGTTGAATCGTTCCAAAGATTGTCTTGCCCTGCGAACCACATCCGGCATACACCGCGATGACCTGGAGATATTATTAGGCGAACAGGATTTTAAAAGCATTGCTTCACAGGGACAACGAAAAAGTTTATTGTTTGCGTTAAAGCTGGCGGAAATGGAAGTATTGAAAAAAGAAAAAGGCTTCGCCCCTCTCCTGCTCCTGGATGATGTGTTTGAGAAACTGGACGAAGACCGGATCGGCAACCTGTTGAATAAGGTTTGTGTGGAGAATGATGGACAGGTATTTATTACGGATACAAATGAGGAAAGGCTTCGTAGTCATCTTTCGAAACTGGGTGTTGCTTTTGAAATGATTCGACTGTAGTTGTCAGCCATTAGCCTTTAGCTGTTAGCCGTTAGCTTCAACAGTATTAACTGAGATCATACGAATTCTAACAGCAGCTCTTAAATAACGGATAGAAGTAAGAAAAACGAAATAAAGCTAATGGCTCATGGCTAACAGCTAATGGCTAATTGCTTTACCTTTACAACATGAGCGAATATTCTCTCGGCGATGCAATGAAAAAATTCCTGGACGGCAGCCGGATCAAGGGCGGCATACAGGCTTTGCAGATCGAAGATGTGTGGGAAGAAATTATGGGAAAGACCGTGGCCCGTTACACCGATAAACTCCAGATCATCGGTGATAAACTCATAATCACAACTGCTGTTGCTCCATTGAAGAATGAATTGATCTACCAGAAAGAGAAAATAAAACAAAGAGTGAATGAGGCGTTGGGGCAGAAAGTGGTGAATGAAGTGATAATTCAGTAGTTCAATAAGTTTAAGAGGTTTAACAGGTTTAAAAGGTTTCGGGGCCGTTCAACATATGGAACTTCTTAAACCTCTTAAACTTTTTAAACTTACTCCACCCTCACCCTCGGATCTACCACCCCATATAAGATATCAGCAAGAATATTTATCAGGATAAAAAAAGTTGCAGCAACCAATACTGCACCCATCACTACCGGGTAATCCAATTTCTCTAGTGCATCCACAGTTACTTTTCCTATCCCCTGCCAGCCGAAAATATATTCAACAAAGAATGCTCCGGCCAGCAATTCAGCAAACCAACCGGTGACTGCCGTGATCACAGGGTTCAGTGCATTTCTCAATCCATGTTTCCAGATAACAGTTCTTTTGCTCAATCCTTTTGCATAAGCAGTGCGGATATAATCCTGGTCAAGCACATCGAGCATGGAACTACGGGTAAGTTGTGTAATGATCGCCAGCGGACGAATACCCAGTGTAATGGCAGGAAGAATTAGATTTTGCAATGTTAATCTTCGGTGTCCTTCATCATCAATGGCAAACCAACTGCCGGAAATATGCAGTCCTGTCCAATCGCTTAAAACAAAACCAAAAAGATACGCAATGATGATACCCATAAAAAATGAAGGAGCCGATATGCCGACAATGCTCGAAAAAATGGCAGACGTATCCATCCAGGTATTTTGTTTTACAGCAGCCATCACTCCCAATGGAATACCGATCACGATAGCAATGAACATGGCTGCGACGGCCAGCATGAGTGTACCGGGCAGCGCCTGCATCAGAATATTCCAGACTGCTCTTTTGCTCTGGTAAGATTTACGGAGATAAGGGATCTTTAATCCAACCCGATAGCTATCGGGTTTTGTGGAGCCACCGATGAAAATTCCTTTCAGGCCCTTCTTTTCAATATCCTTTTTACTATGGACACAAATCGGAGAAACATCATTCAGGTAATAAAGGAACTGTTTGAATTTGGATATCTTCTCTCCTTTCTCATTGATCAGGTATAATTCTTTGCGGATATTAGCCTGCGTGGTAGAATCGCCGGATTGTCCCATCACAATTCTTGACGGATCGCCAAAGCCCTGAAATAAAAAAAACACCAGCACCACCACTCCGATTAATACCAGGAGGCCGTAGAGTAGTTTTTTGCTGATGTATTTGAGCATGGTTACTAGTTGCTGGTTGCTGGTTGCTGGTTGCTGGTTGCTGGTAATCCATTAACAGAAGACAATATTGAATTCATTTTCTTATAACTCTGTTTGTCAACGATCGTTCCTGCTTTTAATAAATAAATACATGGATTGGTCCGTGCTGCGGTTCGTAACGCGGTATAATCACATTTGAAAATTGGAATATCAGCAAAAGTTGTGTTCTTTATTTTACCCGGAGCTTCTCTTGGTTTTGACGTGATCATATAAGCCGGGATACTCTTTGCTTTTGCTGCGGCATATAATTCAGCAAAACCTTTTTCCCATTTCGAAACCGGGGTAGAAAAATTTTCACAGAATAAAAGAATGGCATAAGGTTGAGTAAGGACGATCTGCGTGGAGTCTTCATCCGTAACTCCTGATAATACAAACCCATGTATCGGCGCCTCCGCATTTCCTTTCCTGATCAGCTTATCCTTTCTGCTGATAAATTTATAAGTAGCAAGATCAGCAGGAAGACCGGAAGGAGAAAATTCAAATTGCTTTCCGTCTTTTTCATAAACAAAGACAATCGCAATGCTATCGGGTCTTGCACCGGCCGGTATCTTCATTTGTTCGTTGATGTTCTTTCCTTTTTTATAAGGAAGACAATCCACCACCGGCAGGTAGCTCAGGGTGTACCATTGAAAACCAAAACTCAGGATAGTAATTCCCAGCATAGACACTGTTGTCGCTGTTTCTCCAAATAATGGCTTAATGTATTTTCGTTTCCAAAGAAGAAACCCGATCAGGATGGTCAGTGCAACATCTTTCAGGAAAGAGGTTTTGGAAGTGATAGGCAAACAATCACCAAAACAACCGCAGTTCTTAGGCGTACCGGTGATATAAGTATAGCCGGTAAGAAAAGTAAAGAACAGGATCAGTAATAATAACAGCCAGCTGAATAATTTTATTCTCCAGCCAAGCAACAGCGCAAAACCAGCGATGATCTCAAACGCGTTCATCAATACCGACATCAGTAAGGTCCAGGAATTGAACCTGGTCATTCCCCACAACTCAAAAAACTCTTGCATTTTATAACTAAGGCCTAATGGATCATTTGCTTTTACCATACCCGAAAAGATGAACAATAATCCTACAATTACTCTTGCTATGCTGACTGTTGCTTTCATATTACGATAATGTCAATTTAATTGGTCATATAGGTCATATAAGTCAAATAAGTCATATACTTTGTGCGGGGTGTTTGATATGACCCATTTGACTTATATGACATATTTGACTTCTCCCCTATCTTTAGATTCAAAAGTACCAAACAAAGGCTAATGTTTACGCTGAATTGTAAAGGAAGATTGCTGATCGTGGATAAACCGCTTGTGATGGGTATTATTAATGTTACACCTGATTCTTTTTATGCGGGTAGCAGGAAAGAAGGAACAGATGCAGTTTTGCGGCAGGCAGAGCAAATGATGAAAGACGGGGCCACTATTCTTGACATTGGCGGGCAAAGCACAAGACCGGGCAGCGAAAAATTAAGTGCAGCCGACGAATTGAAACGGGTGATTGAACCCATGAAAGCCATTCACGAGAATTTTCCTGAAGCGTTTATTTCCATTGACACTTATTATTCTGCTGTTGCTAAAGAAGCAATTGCTGCCGGCGCTTCCATTGTAAATGATATCAGTGCAGGAACTATGGATGAAGGGATGATCGAAACGGTGGCCGCATTAAAAGTTCCCTATGTACTGATGCATATGCAGGGAACGCCGCAAACCATGCAGCAGCATCCGCAGTATGAGAACGTAACCAAAGAAGTACTTGATTTTTTTATTCTTAAAAAAGATGAACTGCAAAAAGCCGGTATCACTGATATCGTTATAGACCCGGGATTTGGTTTTGGTAAAACCATTGCCCATAATTTTGAACTGCTGCGCAATCTTACTGTTTTCAAAATGCTGGATCGCCCGTTATTGCTTGGCATTTCCCGCAAGTCCACTATTTACAAAACACTCGGCATACCTGTTGAAGAAGCACTGAACGGAACAACTGTTCTCCATACAATTGGCTTGATGAACGGAGCTTCTATTGTACGGGTTCATGATGTGAAAGAAGCTGCAGAAGCAGTAAAACTATTCAATGCATACAGGTCTTCCTGAAAATGAAAAAGAGCGATCTTTTCAGATCACTCTCTCTTTACCATAATTTTAAAATCATGGGCTTTAACCTTTCAGTATTTCATAGTCATTCCACAGGACATAGATCGATTATCAGACAAAGCAAAAAGTACGGTGTAAAGTTTCCAGGGAACGTATATTCAGGGGGTGCGGAGGTTTGAACCGGATCAATGGACTAAAAACGGAGCCATTCAAAAAAAATACCCATCCTTAGATGGGTACAAAGTTGCATCATTAATTTGGTTCAGCAATCATTTTTGTCGTTGAGGGGCATCAATTTTTTCTTTTAGGAACCGGCGTTTCTTCCGGCTTGACCACCGGGGCCTTATCTTTTACATCCACGATGGTAATGTCAAATACCAGGTGTTCAAAAGGCTTGATGCCGCTACCGGGTCTTGGCCTGGGGCCATAGGCAAGCATCGACGGGACATAAACTCTTGCCGATCCCCCGACTTTCAAAAACCGTACTCCTTCATCAAACCCTTTTACCATTTGGCCATCGCCGACCGTAAAAGAAAGAAGCCCTGCATGATGAAAAGCTGTATCCGTATTACTGTCAAATTTATAGCCGGATAAAGTGGTACCCGTATAATTCAACGAAACATATTTACCTGAATCAACCGGGTTCCCGGTGCCGGGATCAATAACATGTACAAATATGCCGGAAGGAGATTTTTGCGCAGTAATATTTTTACCGGCCAGGTATTTGCTCATGAAATCGATCTCGGAATTTAAAAGTATTTTTTTCTCTCTTTCTTCATCAGCGATTGCAGCTGAATCATTCGTAAAAACGTCGAGTACTTTTAAAGTAGTTATGATCCGGTCTCCCTTTTTAAATTCGGGAGGGATGCTCATGGGATTTCTTTTGATGAACGTATCCATCATCTGTGTGGCGATAACGCTGTCGCCAATTTTCAATTTCGAGAGTATCTCTGAAATATCATAAGGCTGTGTCTCCGGGTTCACCGGCATATAAACAGGAACTTTTCCGAAAGAAGAAAAATAAACACTGTCCTTGACCTTTAAGCTCATGTTCACTTTCACAATATTCCGGGCATAAATGATTTGAGTCCCTTTTCCTTTATAAAGCTGGTATGGCATTCCACCAGGTGTTTTGCGATAAGCCACTTTGCCGCAAGCCGCCAGCAGGGTTGTTGCCAAAAGAAATAATACAAGGTTTTTAATTGTACGCATAAATTGATTTTGTTTATTGTAAAAGGTTTGCATTCTCTTTCATGACCTGTTTAAAATGCTGAACTGTTTTTTCCAGTGAATCGTTACTGTGACCGCCGGATGCGGAAAAATGCCCGCCACCATTGAAATATTTACGGGCAAAGGTATTGCAATCAAAATCACCCTTGCTGCGGAAGCTCCATTTGCGTTCTTCATCCCTGTCAATAACAAGGGCTACCAGTTTAATACCCTGTATGGTCTGCGGAAAATTGACAAGCCCCTCCGTATCCCCGGTCTTGATATGGAATTTTTGCAGATCAGTTTTAGGAATGGCGATCAGCACGGTGTTGTATTCATAAAAAACTTCCATCCGGTGCAGCAACACATGACCCACAAACCGCAAACGGTTTTCCAGGAAATTGTCAAATAACTTTTCATGTATGATGCCATGTTCCAGTCCTCTTGATTTAAGATCGGCTACCAGCCTGTGTACTCCTTCCTGTGCAGAACGGAAACGAAAAGACCCCGTGTCTCCTACCACACCCGCATAAATACATTCACCCACGGCTTCATTGATCTTATCTGCATGACCCGAACCAACAATAAAGTCATAGATCATTTCGCAGGTGGAACTTTTGGAAGGATCACTGGCCCCATAGTCAAAAGAATCTTCATCGGCTTCCTCGTGATGATCGATCAGTATTTTGGTACAGTTAAGTTGTTTCAACTTTTCTGTCATCGTTTTGGTGCGGTGAAAAATATTGAAATCAAGACAGAATAACCATTCAGCTTTATCCAGCACCGCTTCAGCTTTTTGTTTATCCATTTCATAATCCATCACTTCCTTTACTCCCGGCATCCAGTTTACCCAGCCGGCCCAGTTGGTGGGAGAAATGACAGTGACTGAATGTCCCAATTGAACAAGAAAATGCTTTAATGCCAAGGATGAACCCATCGCATCAGCATCCGGCTTTTGGTGAGTGGTGATCACTACAAGACGGGGTTCAGTTAATAATGGAAATAATTCTGTGAGGGGCTTCATCATAAAGGTTGCAAAAGTAAGGAAATCGGTTTGGAGTCTGGAGTTCTGAGTTCGGAGTTCGGAGTTCAGAGTCGTTATCTGGGAGTCAGAGTTTTCATTTTTTTGGGATTTGACTCCCGATTCCGAACTCACGACTCCCGACTTTCTCCTACCTTTGCGGCCGAAAAACAAACAGAGATAATTATGAGTAACCGAACATTCACGATGATCAAGCCGGATGCATTTAAGAACGGGCATGCCGGGGCTATTTTAGACCGTATCCTCCAGGAAGGTTATAATATCAAGGCTTTAAAGATGACAAAACTTACTCCGGAAAAAGCTGCGGAGTTTTATGCTATTCATAAGGAAAGGCCTTTTTTTAAAGACCTTGTTGATTTTATGTGCCAGGGGCCCATCATTGCTGCGATACTTGAAAAAAATAATGCGGTGGAAGGTTTTCGCAAACTGATCGGTGCAACAGATCCGGCGAAAGCAGAACCCAACACGATCCGTAAATTATATGCAGCATCCGTTGGTGAGAATGCCGTTCATGGAAGCGACAGTGACGAGAATGCAAAGATCGAAGGAGATTTTATGTTCTCTGTGCTGGAACAGTTTTAATCATATTTAATAACTGTCATGAATAAACCTTTGTGTCCTTAGTGGTTCGTCGTGTACTTTGTGTTCCGGTTTTTTTGTAACACAAAGTGCACAAAGTATGCACGAAGAACACAAGGTTATTAAGGCTGCGATAAACGGATAATCAAATTATTTTTTTTGATCGGGCCTTTATCTTGTAAACCAGAAATCAAGGTCTTTCAGATGTTTGATAAGATCGCCGCTTGGATAAATTACTTCGGCTTTCATTCTCAGATCAAATTTTCCTGTTCCAAGATTTATTTCGCTGTAGGGCATGAATAATTGCAGGTCTTTATATACTGCTTCATCAAAACCGGGTTTGAGACTTTTATAAACAGCCAGTTGCCCGTTCTTACTCCGGTATGTGGAGCTGATGCCTTCGAGCTTCTCTCCATTTTTCTTTTGAAAATAAATGGCAGCATAAGCATCAACACCCTTCATGTTAACGGCAGAGAATTTAAGATGGATACGCATTCCCTTTTTCCCGTCTTCCGTTACATCGTAGTCGATCCACATATCTTCAAAGTTGACATCTGCTTTAATGACCGACTCCGCATCAGCAGGACTGCCGGGTTTGGTATATTCAAAATCATAAAAAGTTAACTGCTCGATCATACCTCCTGCTTTGTAGATCAGTTTTACATCCATGGTCAGGTCATACATTCCCGGTTCCTGGTCCAGTTCGGTATAAGGCATAAAAAGTGAAAGGTCATCATAGATGGCAGGATCGTAAGCTGGTTTGATCGCTTTGTAAAGGGCCACATCACCGGCCGTGCTGTTGAACTTACTGTTCTTGTCTTTTAATACGCCGGCCATTTCATCGTTGTATGTATAATAGACAGCTACGTATGCATCCATGTTTTTCATTTCATAAGCTGTGAATTTGAGATGGATTCTCATTCCCCGTACATCGTCTTCTTTTATGTCGTAATCCACCCAGATGGAATCAAACCTGGCGCTGGGCTTGGCAGTTTTAAGATAAACCTTTGGAGAACCTGTTGCATTAGCAATGAGGATTGTTGCAACAGAGAATATAAGCAGACAGATGGATTTTTTCATCGGGGAACAATTTCTTCATTAAAAGTAAATAAAATTGCAACTAAATAAAAATCATTTTGACAACAGTATTTTGTTTGGAAACAAATTACTTGTTAAGATATTCGGTCAGCATACCAGAAACTATTTTTTTAGCCGAGTTGGGTTTTCAATTTTAGCTTTAGCCAAAATAACTTCCATTTATTCCAACCTTGATTGTGTTCCCAGTTGATATCAAATTTTTCTTTTCTGTCAGAGCACCATGGCGGTATAGAAACTTTGGAATGGAGCATCGGCGGATTGTTTATGACCTTTCGCCTGTAGTCTTCGTCAAGCGAAGATTGAGGATAATACCGGATGTCTATAACAGTCATGGCTCTCGTCGACTTATATATCTGCAAGTTTATATCATAGAAATTTTCATAGAGTTTTTGCAGTGTCGGCATTAGTTCCTGGAGAGTCACAGGTATTTTTTTGTCGTTTTCTATTTTTCTTAAACGCCGTTGCTCATAAAAATTCTCCTGGCTGTCTTTTATTTCCGTAAGAATGAACTTAAAGTTGTCGGACAATTTATTCCATGTCAACTCTTTTGCCATGTCAAGAAGCCTGGGGATTGCTTCTTCTAATTCATTTTTAAGAGAGTGTGAAGTCATGTTCAACCTTATATCTCCCTCAACTTACTCAGTTTATTCTCCACCGGTGTTACTTTATAACCTTCTTTCCGCAATAAATTAATGACTCCCTTCTCTCCCGGTAAATGTCCCGCTCCTACTGCAATGACCAATGATCTTTCTGCCATCAATGTTTTTAATTTCTTTACCCAGTCCTGGTTGCGGTGGTAAAGAAGTATATCGGTAAAGGCGGCCATACCCACATCCGTTTCCACCATCAGGTCTTCTAATTTTTTTAAGTTCTGTTCTTTGTAAGCGTCAAACATTTTTTTCATCTGCTTATCCTCCTTATCACCGGAAGAGGCTTCATCAATATAACTTACCAATTGCTGCGCCTGGAGTTTGTAGGGTATGCTGTCCAGTAACCCGGCCTGGAATGCAAGGGTTTCAAGTCCTTTTATTTTTTTGTCGTGTTGCTTCGCTTCTTCCATGATCACCTGTTCCATCATGGCCGTGTTGTCGCAGGGCATTGAACCTTCCTCCAAAGTTGAAGCCGCCAGTATCGGTTTAAAAGTTTCCAGCATAGAAAAAGGAAGCATGGAACTTTTGCTT
>DATHDV010000054.1:0-2313 GCA_035318845.1 Chitinophagaceae bacterium | reverse complement strand
ATAATAGGTTGGCCGCACACCATGCATGGCCGCCTCCGAACCTACCCAATAAAAACTGGCGCTGAGCATTTGATGTTCTTCTGCCAATACCCATAACGGCGTACCGCCATACCAGGAGCTGTCCCTGACCGCATTGGCTTTACTCATGGCATAAGAACGTTTTGTATTTGGATCGTAAAAACTATTATTGACCAGCCCGTGATGAGCAGGATACAGACCGGTCACGATCGTATAATGGTTAGGAAAAGTAAGAGAAGGGAAAGAAGGGATCATCGAGGAGGCAGCAACTCCTTCATTACTTAAACGAAGCAGGTTTTCGGCGTGGTACTTCTTTGCAAAGTCGTGCCGGAAGCCATCTGCCGAGATCAGTATCACATAAGGTTTTTCCTGCTGCTGTTTGCTGTTTGAACGACCGGCAACAATTTGTTGCGTTGTATCCTGCGCATGAATTTCTTCAACAGAAAGCAGGCAAACAAATGCAAAGATGAATTTATTGATCACTGTAATATTTTTATTGAAACACAAAGCTGTTAAAGATGCGAATAATTCTTCTCATTCCGTAAAAGACCCATCAGCAGGTAGTGTCCGGTTTTCAATATTTCTCGCAGCGTTCGCTGCGAAGCAGCGGCGTCCCGATAGCTATCGGGATTGCGTTCTTTGCCTCTTTGTCCCGCCTAAGGCGGGATGAAACCAAAACCAGCATTACCCAGCAGGCAACCCTGTTAATGATTTAATGGCCGCTTCTTGATCATACCACCGCGGGTATCTTTCACGCTGCTCATCACCATGAATGCATCGGGTTCTATTCTCTCGATCACTGTTTTCAGCTTATTTAATTCAAGCCGGGTGATAACAGTATAGATGATCTCCACATCTTTTGTTTCACCCCGTTTGCCATAACCACTTTTACCTTTGAAAACAGTAACGCCCCTTCCCATATTATTTATTATCATTTGCCGTATCTCCTCACTCCGTGGCGACACGATGGTCACTCCCACATACTCCTCAATACCCTCGATGATAAAGTCCAGTGTTTTGGATGCCGCCAAATAAGTGATCATTGAGTACAGGGCAATTTCAACAGACAAAAAATAAGCAGCTGCTGAAAATATAAAAACGTTGATAACAATAATGATATCACCGACCGTTGTGCTGAATTTTTTACTCAGGTAGATGGCCAGCACTTCGGTTCCGTCGATCACGGCCCCGCCCCTGATGGAAAAACCGATACCCGCGCCGAGAAAGAATCCGCCAAATACCGCTACCAGCAAATTATCATCCGTAACATTGGGAAACTCTACATTGGCAACACAAATGGCAAGACCCAGGATGGCCAAAGAGGTCTTAATGGCAAATTGTTTCCCCAATGTTTTATATCCCATGATCACGAAGGGAATATTGATACAGATAAGGAGCAGGTAGATAGGAATGGATGTTAATGCTGATACTAACAATGAAACACCGGTTGCACCGCCATCTATAAATTTGTTGGTCAATAAGAAACCTTTTAAACCAAAGGCGGCAGAAAAAATACCGATCGTGATCAGGGCAAAGTCCCTGATATGTCCTTTTGTGGAGATGCGGGATTCCCGGTATCTTTTTGCTTTTTGATAGCTTGAACCGGGTTTTTCTTTTGCTGAGTTTTTTTTTAGCGGGTTCATAATTTTCCTGATTAGTATATATAAAGGTAGGCTGATACAATAATAAGGGTGACACCCCGGTTCGTCGGGCGTCACCCTTTTAAATAATCTATACGTTCTTTTTTGAGTCCTTCTTTTTATCCCTGTCATGTATAAATACCAATAACCAGATGATCAAAAAAAGTGACCCTACCAATACTAATGACGTAGCTAATGCCGGGTCCATAATATAAATAGTTTAATCAATGAAGAATCGGGCTGATGCGGTTGCATGCAGCCATACCATAAACCAGGAAGGAAAGGATCACCAGAAATGATGAGACGGATGGATATGGAACAGGTAATCTTTGATCCGCAGCGAAGAGGTTTTTACCAATGGACTTTTGAAAAAGATCTGTTCCTTATAAACAAATACCCCCTGCGACAGCGCCGCGGATGCTAAATTTTTCAGAGCCGTAATATTCCATCCCGCTGCTGAAGGATGCTGTACTCTTTCCAATTCGCCGTTGGGGAACTCCTGGGAGAAGTTAGCAGCTATTTCATTCTTAACCTGCGAAGCTCCGTTTGCAGCGCATATCTTATTAGTGCTGAAACTGGTAACAACAAAGAAAACAAGTATGAAAATATTTTTTAGCGCTTTGCTGATCATTGCTGCGAAGATACGAAAACTTTA
>DATHDV010000053.1:0-19784 GCA_035318845.1 Chitinophagaceae bacterium | reverse complement strand
ATGAATAAAATACTGGTATATCTCTTTGTATAAACTTGACTGCTTATCAACCAGGCCTGACAACTGCAGGTTCACTTCTTTTTGGGATAAGGAAAATTGATGACAGGTTTTCAATAAATAATAAAGGACATCTTCATGAGTTGTATATTCAAATGTTTGTGCAAGCAATATCCTGCTTTGTTTCGCAACAATTACTGTAAAATCATTTTGCCTGAAGTCAACAGCCAGGCTGCCTTCATGAGCGGATGCGTTTATTTTTTGAATAGCCAATGAATACTGGTGCCATGATCTTGCAGCCGGGAATTTTTGATTGACCCATTTATACATTTCACCGGGCACGGCATATGTGTTATATAACTGCCATTCTGAAATAAGTTCGGAAATTATATGTGCATCAGCCGAAACTTCCTGCATGAGTTTTAAAAGTACCTGTGCTTCTCCCGGTTTATAAAACGAAGAAGGTGTCAAAATACTTTGAGGGGAATCATAAGCCACTGCGGCCTGGTAAAATGAATTTCGTAATGAAGGGTAACTGGTAAAAAAATCATTCAGAGAATTCTCATTCCATTGTTCCGTGCTGCAATAGGCTAACTCATACAATTCATTGCCTGTTTTATCCGTAATGGCAAAACTGCCATGTTTATCCCCAAGCCTGATGGAAAGAACCTTTTGAGGATTCTCAGTGCTGTCATTTATAATATGAAATAATTGCTTCAATAAATTATTTTGATTGCGAGTAGTGTCCGGTTTTGATTTCATCCCGCCTAAGGCGGGACAAAGAGGCAAAGAACGCAATCCCGATAGCTATCGGGACGCCGCTGCTTCGCAGCGAACGCTGCGAGAAATATTGAAAACCGGACATTACTTGAGTGCGTGCAATAATAGTCAAAAATTTAAATATCGTAGGTTTGCCAGCTTTTGATAGTGTCTCGTTTGGTATTCGAACTATCGGAGTCTTGTCATGCCGAGGTACGAGGCATCTCAAACCCACGAAATGACCGACAGTAGCAATCTCTTAGATTCCTCCTGCGTCGGAATGACAAGACCCCGCGAAATTGAGATATCATTATGATCACAAGCAGAGGCTTTATCTTCTTCAATCAATGGCAACCACAACTACAAATACAGATTTACAGGTCGGAATAACCAACCGGCAGATATTAAAGATCGCTTTGCCCATCAGCCTTGCCATGCTGGTGCCGCAAATCAACTTTGTCACTAATAATATATTCCTCAGCAACCTTGGAGAAACGATCTTAGGCACGGCAGGGATCACCGGTGTTTTTTATCTCATTTTCGCTTTGGTCGGAAATGGTTTCAACAGCGGTTTGCAGGGACTCATTGCGAGACGTGCCGGTGAGAACCGGCCTGAAGAAATTGGTAAGTTATTTGGCCAATCTATTTGGATCGCTCTTTTCTTTTCTGCCGCCGGCATCCTGGTCACTTACCTGTTTGCGCCCTATTTACTTACTGCAAGTTTGCATTCGCCGGTCGTACAAACAGAAGCTATCCGGTTTTTAAAGATCCGGATTTGGGGCCTTCCCTTGCTTTATTTATTCCAGATGTGCAATGCATTTTTGGTGGGCACCAACAACAGCCGTTACATGAAATATGCTTTCTTTACAGGTGCAGGTATCAATATTTTTCTCGACTATGTTTTAATTAACGGGCATCTTGGTTTCCCGAAATGGGGTTTCAATGGTGCGGCTGTGGCTTCTATCATTGCCGAAGCCATTGCATTGCTGGTGGTAACCGCAATCATTCTATACAAAAAAATGCCTCATCGTTTCGGGCTGCTCACTCATTTATCATTCAACAGATCATTGGCATCACTCATCTTCCGGCAATCATCGCCATTGGTTTTACAATGGATGATCAGTGTGGTGGCATGGATGTTATTTTTTATTCTTATAGAGCATTATGGAGAAATGCCGCTGGCCATCAGCAATATCATGCGTAATATTTTCGGCGTATTTGGTATTTTCTCCTGGGCATTTGCAAGTACGACCAATGCCATGGTCAGTAATGTGATCGGCCAGGGCAAAAAAGACAAAGTGGAAATGCTGATCAAAAAGATCATGTGGCTGAGCTTTGGTTTTACTTTTTTTCTTTGCCTGCTTATCAATTTTTTCCCGGAAATATTTCTCAGCATTTTCAAATTAAAAAAAGAATTCATCGATGAGGCCATACCAGTGATCAGGATCGTCACGGTTGGCATGCTTAGCATGTCCATTGCCACGGTATGGCTCAATGCGGTGACCGGGACAGGCAATACCAGGGTCAATCTCCTCATTGAAATTGCCTGCATTATCATCTATTGTATTTATATCTGGCTGGTACTGGATGTCTGGAAACTTTCATTAGTGTGGGCATGGACATCGGAGTTATTGTATTGGATCTCCCTGTTCACTCTTTCTTTTTTGTATATCAGGAGTGGAAAGTGGAGAGAAAAAGTTATTTAGCAATTACAAAAATTTTTATATGAAATATCAGCTCCTGGTTTGTTGTTCGTTCATTTCAGCGTTATCATTTGCCCAGAACAATGAGATGAACATTTTCCGCATCCACTCTTCACATACATCCTTCCCGGATACGGCGAGAGTAAAAGGACATATGTACAACAAGGTCTTGTATGATGCTGCAACACATTATATGGATAGTTCCGTTTTAATTATCGCTCCAAAAAAATTAAATGCCACTAAAAAAGTTGACCTCGTATTCTGGTTTCATGGCTGGGGAAATAATATTGACAGCGCAGCGGTACGACATGCATTAATAAAACAATTTGCAGCTTCCAAATTAAATGCTGTCCTTGTTTTGGCAGAAACAACCAAAGATGCGCCGGATAGTTATGGCGGCAAACTGGAATACAACAATACATTTAAAGAATTAGTGGCGGACATCATGCAGGAATTAAAAAAAGAAAAAGCTGTCTCCAAAAAATGTGAAGCAGGAAATATCCTGCTGGCCGGGCATAGCGGCGCCTACCGGGTCATGGCTTTTATTTTAGCGAATGGCAATATGCCGGTTCAGGAAGTGATCTTATTTGATGCCCTGTATGGCCAAACAGATAAATATTTAAACTGGATACAGTCCGATAACAGTCACCGTCTTATTGATATTTATACGGATGGTGGCGGAACAGACGGAGAGAGTAAGGAAATGGTAAAGCAGTTGATCAAATTAAATATCAGGGCGGATACGATCGAAGAGAAAGAATTAACGCCGCAATCAGTATTGACAAAAAAAATAGTTTTTATCCATAGCCTGCATAGGCACAACGATGTAATAAATAACCCGGACAACTTTCAACTTTTCCTGGAAAATACATCCTTCCTGAAAAAGCTTAAAGAATAATTATCTTATTTATTAGATATCTTTCCTTGTGCAACAAAAATTACCACTCACCGGAATTTTACTTGCAGCGATTATTGCTCTTGCTGCATGGTTTGCTTTAATTGGCGAAATTTATTTCGTTATAACCAGGGCGGAAGCCAATCACCTGACCATATTGCAAGTCCTCGGCAGGTTTTGGAGTTTTGGAACCATGCTGACCAACTTATTGGTTGCGATCAGCCTCTCTGTTGTTCTGATCATACCCAACTCAGCAGCCGGAAAATTTTTTTCAAAGTCAATGATCGTTACAGGAGTTGTCTTATATATTCTTCTGGTGTTTCTTGGTTTTAATATTTTTCTGAGGCACCTGCATCATCTGCAGGGCTTGAAGAAACTGGATAGTGAATTATTGCATGTAGTTGTTCCTGCCCTGTATTTTTTATACTGGCTCTTCTTTGCATCAAAAACTTCGCTGCAATGGAAATATGCATTGCTATGGCTTGCCGGGCCGCTCGTTTATTTTATTTATATCCTGGTCCGCGGCGCTATAGACGGGTTTTATCCTTACCCGATGGTGGATGTGAATGAATTGGGTTATCCTCATGTAATTTTATTTGCTGCCGGTGCAGGGATTGGCATTATTATCCTGGGCCTGTTATTAATAGCTATTGCCCGTTCGCAAAGAAAGAACCCATAAGCAGATCATTCTAATGCTCCATTCAACAGTTTAGCCAGACGAACACCACCTTTCAACAGCTGAACATCCAGGTCTTTTTGAAAAATATAATTGTATTTATACCCTAATTTTCCATCTGCCGGAACTGAAGCATAAACCTTATTGGCCAATGTATAGGAATCATAGAACCAATCTTCGAGAGATGAGTTCTGCCAGGCCTGTACTTCTTCTTCAGTAGCGATGTCAAGCACCGTGGCATATTCTGTATAACTGTATTGCTGAAACTCCACCAAAGAATTATCCCAGACAGAATGAAGATTCGTTTCCTTCTCAAACCAGTTAACCTTGATCTTATTACCACCCTGGTCTTCTTCCCTGCCCACATGCAAAGGTTGATGCAGGTCGCCGATAAAATGGATAAGGAACCGCAGAGCGATCTGTCTTTTTTCCTGTGGCAGCGTTTTATCTTTTAGTTGGGCCGTCAGCGCCTTGATCTGTGTATAAAGGTTTTCACCCGGCAAGCTTTGCAGTTTACTCATGAATTCTTCTTTCCCGAGATTACCGGGCAAATTCACATAATGCCATTTGGAAGCAGCCGTCCAGGTTCCGGTCGTATCAGATTTAATGAAATCAGGCCAATTGGCCCACATGGCAAGGTTTTCCCGGCCGATGATCTTCTTTAATTCCTTCTTCGCATTTTTTGATAAATGTCTTTGTGCGATCTCTGCCACAACGCGGTGACCTGTTACACCCCAGCAAAATGAATAGAGCGGTGCAAAGACGAGAACGATGAGGAAGACTTTTTTAACCTGGTTATAAAAAGTTGACTTTAGCATATTCATTGATTTAATAAGAACAAAATACATTGAATCAGGCGATATAGAAAATAAATTTATAGGCAGGAAAAAGGTTACGAATTTTTTCGCAACATGACCAGGATAGAGATGGTATAAAAAAGTATGGACAAGAATAAACAGTTATTGCTGCATAACTTAACATTTCATTTGCCTCAAACCTTTGAATATTTCGTTCTTTAAATCCTATAAGCCTGTGTAATGAATAAATCCCCTGCATCCTGCATGAAACTGCGGGAGATAAGAATCGCCAACTGCCATACCACCATTACTGCTCTTCTTATACCCATCATCACGATGTCCTTCGTAACAACCGCACAACCATCAGCCATTAAGAAAGATTACAAACCGGGCATTCTCTCTGTTGCTTACTTTATAGAAAGCGCCAATAATTCTGTTAACTCACTCACCGGTTTACTAAAAAAAGATAATTACAGGAATAAGATCACAACACTGAACAACCCGGTGAACAATGAGCTTGGCTTTAGCCTGAAAAATGAAATACTCACAGCGCTTAAACCGATACTGGATAAAGTGAAGAAAACAGATGGCGGTAAATTCAAAGATATCATTGAAAGTTTTTTGAACAACCCGGAAGACAATGGTATCAAGTCGGTGAAGAAATATCTTCCTGCTCTTGGTATTTTCAGCACGGTACTGTCACTGGTTGGCAACCTGGTGATCGTGGAAAAAAGCATCACCAAGGAAGACCTGAATAAATTCATGGCAAAAGTGGAGCAATATTTCTATCAATATGAAAAGCTGAATGTGATCAATGAACAATTTGGTGAAAAAGTAGAAAAGATGCTGGAAAGGTCTGACGAGATCAAGGAAGACCTGAAAGATTTCCTGGTAGAATGTATCACGACCATGAACCCGGCTATCAGCAAGCAATCACTTAAAGAAACATCAGTAGAATCATTGCTTCAGAGATACTATGATCCGCAGAAATTGCAAGCCTGGCTGGATACGACCCATGTGCAACGTGAAGGATCCTTGTACCCGCCGGATGCCCCTACTTCGGTGAAGATGATCACGTCGGGGATCAAAAGGATCCAGAAAGAATTTGAAACCATTTATAATGAGAACTACCGGGAAATGAAAGAACTTATTGCGTCGCTAAAGATCACCATTCCCGGGCTGGACCAGAACCAGCTGAATAAAACCAGCGGCGAAATAGACCAGCTTTATAATGACAGCAGGCAGGCCGATGTCATTAACCTGAACATCACACAAGTGAATGAAAGAATGAATATCGTATGCAGTGTCATTAATGCGGGTAAGTAAACTTTATCCCGGGCAAAGAGACCTGCATCATGCTATGTACCGGCAAACTGTTATATTTGCATAATAAAATTATACCTTATGTCACTGCTCAATCAAAAAAATAACAAAGACAAGAAGAAAGAAAACAAAAAAAATGCTGCCGGTAATACGCAGGGTTCAAAGTTCATCCAGAAACCCAAATCCTCAGGCTTTGTAAGCAAACAGGCTAATACAGGTTCTCAGCGGGGAAGCTGATGAAAGACCTTAGCGTTTCAAGAATTTCCCTTTGAGCAATTTGTCCATCACTTCATCTTTCAGGTTGCGACTGATGGGAACATGATGTACCCCGATTCGGATGATGTTGCCTTCAATGCTTTCGATCCTGGCAGCAGAAACAATATAAGATTTATGTGTTTTTATGAATTTATCGGAAGGTAAATAGTCCTCCACCGATTTGAACGTGAGGTACGTGATATACTTTTTATCTTTTGTATGAATGACCACATAGTTCTGCAGTGCTTCGGCAAAGAGGATATCATCATACATCAGCTTTACCAGTTTATTATCTGCCTTGATAAAAAAATGATCAGCCGGGGGTTCCGATGTGCCCAGCTGGTTTTTTTCCCTTACTTCATAAAATTCTCTTGAACGCAATGCTGCTTTCAGGAAGCGGTCGAAAGAAATGGGTTTTACGAGGTAATCCAGTGCATTCACCTCAAACCCGTCAAGTGCATATTGCGGGTAGGCCGTGGTGAAGATCACGGGTGGCGGGTTTTGCAATGTTTTAAAAAAATCAAGCCCGGTGATCTTTGGCATCTGGATATCCAAAAACAAGAGTTGCACTTCCCCACTGCTGATAAAGTCTGCTGCCTTCAGGGGAGAATCAAACTCGCCAATAAGGTTCAGGAAGTCCACATCGGCAATATATTCTTTCAGACCCTTTCTTGCCAGTGGCTCATCATCTATGACAATGCAATTGATGTTCATAATACCTGCAGGTTAAGTTTTACTGAAAATGTTTGATCGGTTTCATCGATCTTCAATTCATGTTTGCCGGGATAAAGCAGTTCAAGCCTTCTCTTCACATTGGTCAAACCGATACCGCCATTTTTTTCTGTACCCGGCTGGCCCGTTTCCCTTGAATTCTCAACGGTAAATAAGAACGTTCCGTTGCTGCGGCTCATATCCAGTTTTACAAAATTGGTTGTATCATTATTATGTGAAATATGCTTGAAGGCATTTTCAACAAACGGGATCAGCAACAACGGCTCAATAAAAAAACCTTTTACATCCGGTGCATGATTAAATTGCACTGAATATTTTTCGTCCTTTCTCAACTGCTGCAGGTCCACATAGTCTTTCAGGTAGTTTATCTCTTTTTCAACCGGGATCTTATCGCCGCTCATTTCATACAACTGGTAGCGCAGCATTTCTGAAAATTTATGCAGCGCATTCCTTGCTTCGGGGTTATCCTTATTAATTAGAAAGTAAACAGAATTTAATGAGTTGAATAAAAAATGCGGGTTGATCTGGGATTTCAGGTAATTAAGTTCCGTCTCTGCTTTTTCTTTCGCTACTTCTGCCAGTCGTTGCTGCATTTGAATATAATCAAATATCAACCGGACAGCAGCACCGGCAAGGACGAGGAAAAAATCGGAGATCACATTTTCGTAAAGCCTTGTTTTCAGGTTGCCCGACAAACTGAACAAAAGGGGTTGATGCAATATCTCCCCGATCGCATATACTTTCACCAGGCTGCTTGCAACGATCATGATGATAAAAGCCCCGATAAAATCTATGTACTTTTTTTTATACAGCAACCGCGGTATCAATATGTAGTTAGTAAGATAAACGAGTAGGGCAAGATCAGCGACTTTAAGTAAAGTAATAGCTGCTGCAATTCTTTTGGTCGTGTAATCCTGGTAACGTAAGTAAAACCATAAAGCAAAAACCAGCATCCAGAAGAAGACATGATGCAATTTATATTTCTGAAGGAATGAGTTGTTTTGCATACCGTAAAATAAAAGTACAAATTCCCAACCGTAAAAGTCTTTACACTACCGGTAACTTTCGCCTGACCATCTGTACCTGTTCATTTCATCAAGCCGGCAACTCCTTTGGTGTAAACAATTTGCAGTCAACTTTAAACAGTCTGAGATTTGTCTCATTAAACCAACGTATATGAAATGCTTCCACACCCTTCTTATATTATTCCTGGCAACCCATCTCTGCAGTTGCCAGCAAAATGCATCAACTAAGACCGGTCAACCCGTAAAAAAGGAAATTAAAGTGGGCGGCGGCTGTGAAGGTTGCGAAGCCATTTATGAATCGCCTGTTCCTTTCGAACAATTAAATGAAGTGGATACATTGCCCGATTTTAATGAGGCAGGCCCGAAAATAGAGATCAGCGGGATCATTTACAAACCTGATGGCAAAACAGCAGCTCCCGGCATCATTCTTTATATCTATCATACGGACCAAAATGGGATCTATGCAAAAAAGGGTGGTGAAACGGGTTGGGCAAAACGACATGGTTATATCCGGGGATGGATAAAGACCAATGAAAAAGGTGAATACAGGTTTTATACATTGGTACCCGCCTCCTATCCTAACAGCAACAATCCAAAACATATCCATCCCGTCATCAAAGAGCCGGGTTTTAGTGAATATTGGATAGATGAATTTGTATTTGATGATGATCCGCTTTTACCGGGCAATGAAAGAAACAAGGCTCAGCCGGTTGGCAGTAACGGAGTATTAAAAGCAGTTATGAAAGATGGGATGCTGAGGGCAAGAAGGAATATTACGCTGGGATTGAATGTAAGAGATTATCCAAATCAATAAAAGTAATCCAGGGATAAACAGTTTTATGTCTTGTTACCTGATATAAAAATCAGCCGTTGCTTTGAAATAAGTGACTCTTGTATCTCCCATGTTAGCGATCAAACCGGTTAACTTAATATGCCAGAGCTTGGTTGCTTTATCATATGTTACTTCAGCCTTTCCCGAACTGACATCAATAAAAGCGACACTCGCACCTGACCTGAATGAATATTTTGCACTCAATTCACCATTACTATTTGCGTCTGTTGAAATGCTGTAAGTGGATTTCCTCTTGGTACTAAAACTTCTTACCTGGAAAAATATAGTAAAGAACTGGTTCTTTTGTTCAATAACGATCGTGTAATTTCCTTTGTTCCGGTAAGTTTTAACCGTGGCAGACTGGTGCTCGATAAAATAATTATTCCCTGTTGCCGTATCCTTGATAGCTACAGGACATCTTCTATAAACGGAGTCTCCTTCGTGTTGTGAAAACGCTGATGAAGAAACAAGAAGCAGAGCAATAAAGGAAATAATTTTCATAACTGTTTATTTGCGTGCAAAAAATACGAAGAATTCCTAATATAGAGGCAAAGGATTTGGTTTAATCAGCTTTTGCCCGTTCACCAAAAATCAAACTGCCGATCCGCAGCATGTTACTACCCTCTTCAATGGCGATCTTATAATCGTTGCTCATGCCCATGGAAAGAGTCGTTAGTCGTGAGTCGTTAGTCTTTAGCCGGTCGAAAATTCTTTTCAGGTTTTGAAACTCCTGCCTGACTTTATTCATATCATCAGTAAAACTTGCCATTCCCATCAATCCGCAAATACGGACATTAGCCATTTTTAAATTTTCAAATTGTTTAATTAGCAAATCAAGCTCTCCTTCATCCAATCCAAACTTGGTTTCTTCCATGGCTATATGTACCTGGAGCAAACAATCCAGAACACGGCCGCTCCTTTCACCTTGTTTATTGATCTCTTCCAGGAGTTTTAGACTATCAACCCCATGGATCAGTTGCACAAAGGGAGCTATTAACTTTACTTTATTGGTTTGCAGGTGACCGATATAATGCCAGCGGATATCTTTTGGAAGCTGCGCTGTCTTCGTTACCATTTCCTGTACATAGTTTTCACCAAAATCCCTGTGACCAAGATTGTATAAGTCAAGAATATCTTCAACCGGTTTGGTTTTGGAGACGGCTACAAGAGTTACTTGTTCTTCTTCAAGCTCTTTTTTTAATAATTGATATGATTCTTTATTGACAGGCATGATGGTTTCACGCAAAGATTGTAATAAAAACGCCGTCAGCTAAAAGCTAACGGCTAACAGCTAATAGCTTCTATAGTTTATTTTAAAATACTTCTGCTAATCACGATCCTTTGCACTTCACTCGTTCCTTCATATATCTGGGTGATCTTGGCATCACGCATCAGCCGCTCCACGTGATATTCTTTTACAAAACCATAGCCGCCGTGTATCTGTACTGCTTCCACCGTTGTCCACATCGCCGTTTCAGAAGCATATACTTTGGCCATGGAGGAACTTAATGTATAATCTATACCATTATCTTTTTCCCAGGCTGCCTTCAAACAAAGCAATCTTGCCGCCTCGATCCTTGTTGCCATATCAGCCAGTTTGAATGCAATGATCTGGTGATTCATGATCTCTGTACCAAAAGCCTTCCTGGTTTTAGAATATTCTTTTGCCAGTTCATAAGCGCCGCTCGCAATACCCAATGCCTGGGAAGCAATACCGATCCTTCCACCCGCCAGCGTCTTCATTGCGAATTTGAAACCAAAACCATCTGCACCGATCCGGTTCTCCTTCGGCACTTTTACATCGTTGAACATCACAGTATGTGTATCACTTCCACGGATGCCCAACTTATTTTCTTTGGCAGCTACTACCACACCCGGCCAGTTTTTTTCTACGATCAATGTATTAATTCCCTTTGAACCTTTTCCAGGATCAGTTTGTGCCATGACAAGATAAACAGAGGCCGTGCCCCCGTTGGTGATCCAGTTCTTGGTTCCATTTAATAAGTAATGATCACCCTTATCTTCTGCTGTCGTTTTTTGAGACGTTGCATCGCTTCCTGCTTCGGGTTCACTCAACATAAAAGCCCCGATATAGAGTTCACCATTTTTTATGCCCTGTGCCAGGGGTGTGAGATATTTTTGTTTCTGTTCTTCACTTCCATATTCCTGCAAACCGTAACAAACCAGGCTATTGTTAACACTCATTACTACGCTTACGCTGGCATCTATTTTACTGATCTCTTCCATGGCAAGCACATAACTGATCGAGTCCATGCCTGCGCCACCGTATTCTGGTTTTACCATCATACCCAAAAAACCTAATTCTGCCAGCTTCTTTACTTGCTCACGGGGAAATTTCTGCTGTTCATCTCTTTCAATGACACCGGGCAAACACTCAGTTTTGGCAAAATCTCTTGCAGCCTTTTGAATCATCAATTGTTCTTCGTTCAGTTCAAATATCATTCGGCTAAGAATTTAATGCAACAAAGATAAGGGCAACTGGTTTCTAGTTGCTGGTTGCTTGTTTCTTAAAGAACGAAGATTCCCTTTATATTCTGCTAACCTGAAACCAGTGACCAGAAACCAGCAACCCATAATGATGCTTTTTTGACCTAACTTTGCCACCGCAAACTGAGGTCATGAAAAAAATTCATATTGTTTTACTGTTACTGATCGCGGGATCCATTGCTTATCTTTTTACACAATTCAAAGGCGCCAGCAATACCTACGACTCTATTTCTGAGGCAAAATCACAGCCAGGTAAATTCATGCATATCGCTGTAAGATTAGATACGCTTTCCCCCATTGTTTATGACCCGGTCAAGGACGCTAATTTTTTGCAATTCCAGGCAATGGGAATTGACAGCCCCGATCAAAAGATCGAAGTGATCTACAGAAAAGGTGAGATACCTAATCTTAAGATCAGTGAACGACTTGTTTTAAGGGGTAAATTCCAGGATGGCCATTTTGAATGCGGGGATGTACAGACCAAATGCCCATCCAAATATAAAGACGATATGAAAGCTGCCGGGAAAAATATTCAGAACGCCACACAGAATGCACCAGCCACTGAAAATTCTTCACCTAAATAATACCAACAGGGAATGGGTTATATCGGCGAGCATCTTTTACCCGGTCAGTTAGGACATTTCTTTATTGTACTTTCTTTAGTTGCATCATTGGTTGCAACATTTTCCTATTTCAGATCTGCACAATCCAAAAATGAAACAGATGCTGCTTACTGGAAGAAATTGGCCCGTTTTGCTTTTATTACCGAAGTGATCTCTGTACTGGCCATCTTTGGAATTTTATTCTACATCATCCACAGCCATTTATTTGAATACAAATATGCCTGGCAACACAGCAGCCTCTCCCTGGAATTCAAATATATGCTGGCCTGTTTCTGGGAAGGACAGGAAGGAAGTTTCCTGCTATGGAGCATCTGGCATTGTGTACTTGGATTGATATTGATGAAAACAAGTAAGAAATGGGAAGCGCCGGTGATGACGGTCCTAAGCTTTGCGCAGCTTTGTCTTGCCACGATGATCGCAGGTATTTACATCTTCGGTTGGAAGATGGGCTCCAATCCTTTTATATTATTAAGAGATTCCGGTGTATTGGACAGCGCCCCGGCCCTGCATCTTGACTTTGATGTGAACCAGGCATTGCGACCCGATTATATGTCATCTATAAAAGATGGCAATGATCTGAATCCTTTGCTGCAGAATTACTGGATGGTCATTCATCCGCCTGTTCTATTCATGGGATTTGCTTCCACGATTGTTCCTTTTGCATTCGTCATGGCAGGATTATGGAAAAAACAATTTGGAGAATGGACCAAACCCGCATTGCCCTGGGCACTTTTTTCTGCCGCCGTGTTGGGTGTTGGTATCATGATGGGCGCCAGGTGGGCCTATGAATCATTGACATTTGGTGGTTACTGGGCATGGGACCCGGTTGAAAATGCTTCTCTTGTTCCGTGGCTGGTCATGATATCCGGCATTCATACATTACTTATTTATAAACATAGCGGCCATTCATTAAGAGCAACACATATTTTCTTCATCATTTCCTTCAGCCTGGTTTTATATTCAACTTTCCTTACAAGAAGCGGCATATTGGGTGATTCTTCCGTTCATGCATTCACAGACCTTGGCATGAACTTTCAACTGCTTGCATTTTTGCTGGTATTTGTTTTGCCCTCACTGACTTTTTTCATCATCCGGTACCATCATATCCCTGCCGTGCAAAAAGAAGAAAGTGGATCTTCAAGAGAATTCTGGATGTTTATCGGCTCGCTGGTTTTCTTTCTTTCTGCCATGGTAATTATTGGTAAAACTTCTTTGCCTGTTTTCAACAAAATCTTTGGAATTAAAAAAGCACCGCCGGAAGATCCTGAGTTTGCTTATAACAGCATACAGGTCTATGTGGCTGTAATTATCGGATTGCTTACCGCCATTGGTCAATATTTGAAATACAAAGGAACCCCGGCCAAAGTTTTCTGGAAAAAAATATGGATACCGACCCTGGTAGCTGTCATTGCAGCTTCGCTTGTACTTGTATTTGGAAATATCAATTACATTAAAAAAGGTCCGGGATTCCTTGGTGCGATCTGGCTGGCGGTTGCCTGTACGATATATGCTATCGTGGCAAATGCCGGGTATATCTGGTTGGGTTTAAAAGGGAAATTGAAATTATCCGGCGGTTCTATTGCACATGTTGGGTTTGGTATGGTGTTACTGGGCATTCTTATTACTTCTTCCAAAAAAGAAGTGCTGTCACATAATATCAACGGTATCGGAACTCCATTGGGCGCCAACGAAGACCCGAGAGAAAACCTGACATTGATAAAGGGTGTTAGTTCTGATATGGGTAAGTACACACTTACGTATGAAAAGGATTCAGCGCATCCCAAAAAACAATTGTGGTTCTATTCTATCCGTTTTAAAAGTAAAGACGGTAATGAAGAATTTGTATTGAAACCAAATGCCTTTGTTAATTATAAGGGTAACGAGGGATTAATGGCAAATCCTTCTGCAAAACACTATTGGGATCATGATGTATTTACATACATAACTTCATTGCCCAATCCTGAGAAACAAAAGGACACGGCCGCTTTTATAACCAACAAACTGAAACCGGGCGATTCACTTTTTTATTCGAACGGGTATATGATCCTGGAGAATGTAAGATCAAATGACAGTTTGCCCCCCAGCATTTTTGGAAAGGGAGACAGCCTGTATGAATCTTCCATAAAAATTCATTCCAAATACGGTTCCATTTCCAATATTACTTCAAGGCTGGCCATTGTCAAAGGTGGAATGCTTTCCTTGCCGGATACCATCACTGCCGAAGGCCTGGTGATACAATTGCAAAAAGTGAATCCTGATAAAAGTATTGAGTTGGGCATAAAAGAATCCAATGCGGTCATGAAGTTTGTTACCCTGAAAGCCTATAAATATCCTTTCATCAATCTTCTCTGGTTTGGGGTTATCATTACAGCCATAGGTATCCTTATCAGTATGCTGAGGCGGATCCAGTTAAACCGCAGCAGTGGTTCACAGTCTTAATTTTTGCATTTTATTCCGAAGGAACTCCTTTGATGCAAACAGCATCTTTTGTAGCTTTACTGTCTGTTAGTTACAGGCATCGATCAATGATCACAGATGAAAGCTTTATATACATACCGGTTTAAGTCCTTGCTGCTCTTCCTGTTCATAGGAATAAGCTGTCAGCTCCGGGCACAGGTATATTCAGATTCCACCTACCAGGATTCAACGGCCTATGCAAGATTAGCCATGAAGGAACAGGCCAAGAAATGGGGACCCAATGATACCGTACTTGTTCCGGCCATTTTCTATCATAACGAGATCGTGAATTTCAAAGAAATGGAAATGGCATGGGTCTCAAAATTATCCCCCGAAAAACTGGCCAAATTCATAGAAGAATGGACAAGACTTCGCAATGCCGTTTATATCACTTACCCGTATGCAAGGGTCGCCGGCAGCACTATTAACGATATCAATTCCAATCTTACCAATGTAAAAAATAAGAAAGAACGAAAGACATATATGAAGTCAAGGGAGAAAGAATTAAGAAAAGAATTCAGCGACCCGCTTTCCAACCTCTCCGTATACCAGGGAAAAATATTAATGAAACTTATCAACAGGCAAACGGGTAATAATTGTTACGAGATCCTCAAGGAATACAAGGGTGGCCTGAATGCCCGTTTATATCAAACAATGGCCTGGTTTGTTGGCGGCAACCTGAAGCAGGACTGGAACCTTACCGAAAATAAACTGGATCGCCAGATAGAAAATATTGTAAAAGAGATCGATGGTATCTGGTACAAGAATCCTTATAGGAATTAATGCCCCCTACTTATCTTTAACGACTAAAAAATAATTAGCCATTAGCTTTTAGCCATAAGCCGTTAGCTAACAGCTAAAAGCTAATAGCTAACGGCTATTAAAACAACCAGCAACATGAAACTCGATATTCTTGCTATAGGCGTTCACCCGGATGATGTGGAACTGAGTTGTTCAGGAACTATCATCAATGAAATAAAAAGAGGTAAGAAAGTTGGGATTGTTGACCTGACACAGGGAGAGCTGGGGACAAGAGGTACCATCGAATCACGCTACGAGGAAGCAGCTAATGCTGCTATGGTCATGGGAGTGCTGGTAAGAGAGAACCTGAAGATGCGGGATGGTTTCTTTGAGAATAACGAAGAGAATAAATTAAAACTCATTGCTGCCATTCGTAAATACCAGCCTGAAATAGTTATTGGAAATGTATTGCACGACCGTCATCCCGATCATGGAAGAGCCGGAAATATGATCGCAGAATGTTGTTTCCTCTCTGGTCTTGCCAAAATTGAAACCAAAGATGAAAATGGAACGAACCAGTCAAGATGGAAACCTGCTTATGTGTTACACTATATACAAGACTGGTATCATGAACCCAACCTGCTGATCGATATCAGCGATGTATTTGAACAAAGGATGAAAGCCATTGAAGCATACAGGACACAATTTCATTCAGCTAAAAAAAACGATAAAGAGCCACAGACATATATCTCCACACCTGATTTTTTGGAAAGTATAATAGCAAGGGCCAGGATGTTAGGTAAAAGGATCGGGGTAAAATATGCAGAAGGATTTATCAGTGAAAAAACAATTGGAATTCAAAACCTTGACGCCCTGATTTTGAATGAAACTTGAGTATTGTTAATGTTGAAAAAAATTCCCTCCATTCTGGCCATAATTGATTACCTTTGAACTCTTTAATACAATTAACGTCCAATAATGTCCAGTCCAAAGTTCTCACCAGATAAGAATTCATTTCATTCAGAATTAAAAAAAAGAATAAGTGATTATTTTAAGCAGGCAGGAAAGCCTTCAACCGGCAATTTTTCCCTGTACTTCAAGGCCGTGCTCCTGGTTGTGAGTTTCCTCTTTGTCTATGTTCACCTTGTTTTTTATACACCTGTTACCTGGCTGGCCATTACGGAATGTATCATCCTGGGTGGCTTAACTGCCGCCATTGGTTTTAATGTGATGCATGATGGTATGCATGGAAGCTTTAGCCGGTTAAAATGGGTAAACAGCATGGCAGGCCTGTCACTCAATTTCCTGGGGGCAAATAATTTCATGTGGAAGTCAAAACATAATATCATTCACCATACTTATACCAATATTGAAGGCGTGGATGATGATATTGAGGCCAAGCCCCTGCTCCGTCTTTGTGAAACCCAGAAGTATTATAAGATTCACCGGTTTCAGCATTGGTATTTCTGGGCAGCTTATTCATTGCTTTATATCTGGTGGGTTTTCTTTACTGACTATAAAAAATATTTTCTCGGAAAAATAGGCTCCACCCGGTTAACGAAAATGAACATAGGCCAACACCTCTCTTTTTGGGGTTTTAAATTATTGCATGCCTTTATTTTTATGGCTGTTCCTATTTATACATTAGGTTTTTCCACCTGGTTGATCGGCTTCGTGATCTATGGTTGTTTTGCCGGCTTTGTTTTAAGTATAGTTTTTCAACTGGCGCATACAGTTGAGGAAACTCATTTTCCGCAGGCAAGTACAGAAACAGGCAGAATGGAAGATGAATGGGCGCTTCATCAATTAAAGACCACAGCAAATTTCGCTACCCGCAACAGGTTAATCTCCTGGTTGGTTGGTGGATTGAATTTCCAGGTAGAGCACCATCTATTTCCCCGGATATCACATGTTCACTACCCTGCTATCAGTAAGATCATAAAGAAAGCCTGCCAGGATTTTGGCTTCCCTTATATCGAATATCCCAAAATGAGGTTGGCTGTCGTATCCCATGTAACCCACCTGAAGAACCTCAGCAGGAAAACATCCCATACCTCAAAATAAAGCGGGTCGACCAACGGTATTTCATTTCACAGAAATTATTCATACCAAAGCTGGCTTTTTGATAAATCAAAATGGCATACCTTGCACGGCCTTTCAATAACGCTCTATGGATGATTTTTTAAATTATGACCCTAATACAGTAGGAAATCCCAATAATAATATTTTCGGACTTCCTACCAGTGAAGAAAACGCAAAGCTTATAATCCTTCCCGTTCCCTGGGAAGTTACAGTTAGTTACGGCGCAGGCACAGCCCGTGCCGCAGATGCCATATTCAAAGCAAGTCTCCAGGTTGATCTTTTTGATCCGGAATTCCCGGATACATGGAAACAAGGTTTTTATATGCGCCCTTCCGATAAAAAGATATTATTGAAAAGTGATTACCTGCGTAAAGAAGCTGAACTATATATCGATTATATTTCAAAAGGCGAAGAAGTCGGGGCAAACCAATTCATGACCAAAACACTGAAAGAAGTAAATGAAGGAAGTTTGTTTCTTAACAACTGGGTGTACGAACAAACAAAGGCCTTGCTTGAAAAAAATAAACTGGTTGGAGTTCTTGGAGGAGACCACAGTACACCGCTTGGTTATTTCAAAGCCCTTGGAGAAAAGCACGGCGACTTTGGCATTTTGCAGATCGATGCACATTTTGATCTGAGGGAAGCTTATGAAGGATTCAACTATTCGCATGCCAGCATTATGTACAACGCATTGAAAGAAATTCCCCAATTAAGCAAACTGGTACAAGTGGGCATCCGGGATTTTGGGAGTGATGAGTGGGAATATGTACAGAAAAGTAACTTCCGCGTCATTACTTATTTTGATAAGGATATCAGGAGCCGCCAATTTGAAGGACAGAGTTGGAAACAGATCGCAGAAGAAATTGTAAGCAAATTGCCTGAAAAGGTCCTCATCAGTTTTGACATAGATGGACTTGACCGAAAACTATGTCCTTTTACAGGCACTCCTGTGCCCGGAGGATTTGAATTAGAACAGGTCTTTTATTTATTCAGCAAATTGCACCAAAGCGGAAAGACCCTTATTGGTTTTGACCTCAACGAAGTAGGCATCGGCGGCGATACGGACTGGGATGCCAATGTGGGAGCAAGGGTATTATATAAGTTGTGTAACTTGTTGGTCACAAGTAACAGTTGAGATGCAGCATTTTCAAATTACTTTAAAAAATGAAAAAGCCCGGGTTTACGTTTTGCTAAGCCGGGTCGTTGTTATTCTTCACATAATTACTTTCCTTGCCCTGGTCATTTTCTCAAATAACAAAGTTGTCAAATGGACCTGCATAGCCTCATTAGTTCTGCTTTTACTGATTTTCATTTTAAGCAGGGTGATCAAAAGAATTGAATGGCAACCTGGTTTACATGTGCTTTTTTTAATATTGATGCTGACATGGATCAACATGCATCAATATTGGATGGCTGCAATACCATTAGTTTTTGATATACTTTTTACAATATTTGTGAGGAGGCTTTTAGTGATTGTGTCTAAAGATCATATTGTATATCCATCCGTTCCGGCTAAAAAAATTAAATGGGATATGCTTAGCAATGTAATGATAAAAGATAATCTGCTCACCATTGATTTCAAGAATAATAAGCTCATTCAGCAACCTGTTGATGATTTCGGTTATGGAATCAATGAAAAAGAATTTAACGAGTTTTGCAGGCGACAACTAGTAACCAGTAACCAGCAACCAGCAACTTGAATCAATCTCCCTATATACTTTTCTCCGATGGCAAAGGCAAGATCTTTGAGGATACTTCATTATATGCCACCGGCCGAAGCGGCTGGGATGCTGTGCCCGTTCCGGAAGATGAATGGATAGAATTACCCAACGGCGGGTCTTTGTATGAATTACCCGGAAGAAGAGGAATTGGTATTGATGTCAAGACCGGTGAAATGCGTTTATGTGAAAAAGGATGGGCAGTTGCTGCCTTTATTCCTCCTGCACACACCGGGTTTTACTTAGCGGCATATGAAACAGAAAAAGATGCTCCTGTTCTTCCTTTGTTTTGTTATACCGCTGCTGGTTGGTTAAATGAAAAATTTTATGTGCCGGCTGTAAGAATTGAACCGGATATAAGACAGGAATGTTCCGGGTATGATCCGGAAAAAATAAAAGAAGGGGTAAAGGAATTACAAAAGCATTACCCGCATAACCGTTTAGTTGACCATCTTACCAATAATTGTGCACTGACCTACCATTGCCCGGCTGCAAGAAATTTTGCATTGGGCAGATGGGAATGCCCGGTTCCTGTTTCAGCAGGATGTAATGCGAACTGTGTTGGATGTATCTCATTACAACCGGATGAGGAACCCATCGTTTCCACACAGGATCGATTAACATTCAAACCAACTGCGGAAGAAATTGTAGAATTCACTGT
>DATHDV010000052.1:0-2973 GCA_035318845.1 Chitinophagaceae bacterium | reverse complement strand
ACATGCGGCACGATCAACCCCATAAAGGTGATCACACCACAAAATGCTGTTGCAACGGATACCATGATGGTGTTTAACAATAATATCCTTCTCTTCAGTTTATCGGGACTGACGCCTAAATAGGTTGCTTCTTCTTCTCCCAGCAGCAATGCATTCAATTGTTTTGAATAGCGAAAAGAAATGATGAAGACGATCGTAGCAACGATTCCAACGATCATCACCTGTTGCCAGGTAGCGCCGTTGAAATTGCCGAGGTTCCAGAATGTGATACTTCTTGCCTGGGCATCCCTTGCGGTATAACTCATGAAACCAACCCCACTCAAACAAACAGAGTTGATGGCAATACCTACCAATAATAATGACATGACGGAGATGCGTTTTGCATTCTTTGCAAGAGAATAAACGGCAATGGTGGCAACCAATGCGCCTAAGAATGCAGCGATCGGCATTAACAAAGGTCCGGCCAATTCTTTCAAAGCCGGGCTGAACTGCGGCGCTTTTACAAAAATGATCGCTGCGCCGAGAGAGGCACCTGCACTGGTTCCTATCAACCCGGGCTCAACGATGGGATTGCGAAATAATCCCTGCATTAACACACCACTGACTGCGAGTATCGCACCCGTGATGGAACAAAGTATAACTCTCGGTAATCGTAGTTGAACAAAAACTGCTTCTCGGATATTGCCCGGCTTTTGCCCGGCAAATAAATTATTTATCTCCGAAGACATATCCGATAACCTTATCGGCACGGTGCCAAATGCGATCGCACATAGCACAATGATGATCAGTAGTGTGATCAGTGCAGGAAAAAAAAGTTTATTGTGTCGTAACACCGGATCTGGGATAAAACAGGTTGACCAATTTAAGGATATTTTCTCCGCTACGGGGACCAAAATAAATAAGATCATGTTCTTCAAAGCGTACAATCCGTTTGTTCTTTCCCGCATTTGTTAATGATACACCCGGAATATCGCTGATGAATTTATCCATGCTGCCCATACGATCGTAACCAAAATCAGTGGCGATGATCACATCGGGGTTGGCCATAGCAACTGCCTCAGCGCTCATTTCCCTTGAGCCCTTGCCGTCGTACAATGCAGGGGTGGCACCAGCAAGACGCATCATCTTATCTCCCACTCCATTCCTTCCGCTCATTACAAAATAATTATTGTTGCGCAAACCGAAATGGATGATCATCACCCTTAATGAATCGTGGATACCCATCGCTTTCACTGTATCGGTAGCCCTGGCAATTCCTTCCTCCATTTTTTTAATGATGGCATCCGCTTTCTTTTCTTCACCGAAGAATTTACCGAGTTCTTTAAGCAATAGTTTTGCACTGTCGATCGTATTTGCTCCTCCAAACACTTTTACATTTAAGCCTGCTTTTTTTATTTGGGGTAAAACATTTTCTGGTCCGACATCATTGCTGTGAATGACCAGGTCGGGGTTCATCGAAATAATACTTTCAGGACTCAATGCCCTGTGATAACCTACGGTCTTCAACAGTTTAGCGCTATCGGGATATGTACTGCTGAGATCAACCGCGACGATATCATGCCCTTTACCGAGGGCAAATACCATTTCGGTCAAATGTTTGGACAAACAAACAATGCGCAGATCTTTTTTCCCATCCACTTCTTTATGGCGAAAACGGCCACAAGCCGCCAGGAAGAGGATAACAGGCACCGCTGCCCAAATAATTTTTTTCATATCATTTATTTTAAAATAGGGGGCAGTAAAGAATTACCACCCCCCGTGTTACTGTCAACCAACTATCGAATATTGTATTTGAGGTTTATTCCTCCAAAAACAACTGCTTTGAGCGGAGCCGGTATGTAAGCATCCGGCAACTGGTTTATAAATATCATGATCGGGTATTGAACCCCGGTAATGTTATTTATACCAAAGAAAGCATCCAGGTCGAAATGAGAACCGAATGATCTTCTGAAACCAAATTTTGTATTCAGTAAATTATAACTGCTGGATTTGCGAAGTATATAAGTTTCCGGGTTTTGCGTTACCCTGTCAAGAGCAATATTCACCGGATCTCTATACAAATGCGAGAAGCTGGCGTAAACCCCGCATTTCATAGCAAGATCAATTCCCCAGGCTGTCATTATTTTCGGAACACCAAAAACATTAAGATTACTGTAATTAGTAGTGTCAATATTATTGCTGGCACCGGGAGAGGCATTCGTTCCTGTTTTGTAAATAAAATTATCTCCGTATATAAAATCAGAATAGGTAAAGGTTAAGAATGGCGTGATATTAGTAAATAACTTGCTGTCTTTAACGACGGCATACTTTACAGAAGCTTCTATTCCTTTGTGATCCTGCTCTCCGGCATTGATCATGTAAGAATAGGCAGTAGTAGTAGCATTCAGCGGTACGGCTACAGCTGACATTTTATCTTTGAATTTAAGAGAGAATAATGCCAGTTGATAAACAAGCCGCTCTCTAAAGAGGTTCCCTTTTGTTCCGATCTCGAACTGCGTACCTTTTTCGGGTTTTAAAACTTCATTGACCCTTGCTGTTACAGAAGGACCAGGAGTGGCGATAAAGAAATAAGAACTTACAGGAGCTTTAAATCCGCTGCTGTAAGAAGCATAAGCAGATACGTTTTTATTAAACACTTTGTTGATCGCAACATGGGGTGAAACCATTCCTTTATAGCTGGTATCGAAATGAGTCGGCCTGGCAACAGTAGCATTGGGCGAATTAAACCTGTCGTCAAGAACGATCCTTTGCGTACTTAAACCTATGCCGGCAGTAACGGAAAGATCTTTAGGCAGGGTCAGTGTCCATTCCGTAAAATAAGCAGTAGGTGTTGTTACGAACGCTGTATTGGATGTCACAGCATTTACGATCCAATAAGGGCTAACGCCATAGACCCATGGACCTCCGGGATTGGGATCAGAAGGAGCTGCTTTCATATTATAGCCGACTATTTGTGCATCCTGGCGCTGAACC
>DATHDV010000051.1:0-16993 GCA_035318845.1 Chitinophagaceae bacterium | reverse complement strand
AACAACTAAAAGGATTGATAGCCGGAACATCCGGGACCACCATAGCAAATGAATAATGATATCTCCATATTACAGGCCGCTGCGATCAATTTATTGAAAGAATTAATTGCCACTCCATCCTTCAGCAAAGAAGAAGATAATTCATCAGCCATTATCAAACGGTTTTTAGAAAAGCATCATGTTAAGCCGGAGCTATATCTCTATAATGTTTGGGCAAAAAACAAATATTTTGACCCGGGCAAACCCACTATTTTACTCAATTCACACCACGACACCGTAAAACCTAATAAAGGATATACACTCGATCCCTTCGCTCCTCTTGAAAAAGATGGAAAACTATTTGGCCTCGGCAGTAATGATGCCGGTGGCTGTCTTGTTTCATTACTTGCAGCATTCCTGTATTTCTATGACAAAAAAAATTTGAAATATAATATTATCATTGCCGCAACTGCTGAGGAGGAAATATCCGGTCACAACGGAATAGAAGCATTGCTTCCATTGATCGGAAAAGTTGAGTCTGCGATAGTCGGCGAGCCAACTCAAATGCAAATGGCTGTGGCGGAAAAAGGATTGATGGTACTGGATTGTACAGCTACAGGCCGGGCGGGACATGCTGCAAGAGAAGAAGGCGATAATGCTATTTATAAAACAATAAAAGATATTGAGTGGTTCAATACATACAAATTTGATAAAGTATCAGACCTGCTTGGCCCGGTAAAAATGAGTGTGACCATTATTGAAACCGAGAATAAAGCTCATAATGTGATACCGTCACAATGCAGGTTTGTGGTAGATTGCAGGGTCAATGAATTATATAGTTTTGAAGAAATGCTGGATATAATAAGATCAAGTGTGCGATCTGCTGTAAGTCCAAGAAGTACAAGATTGCGTTCCAGCTCTATTGCATTAGATCATCCGTTGGTGGAAGCCGGGTTAAAATTGGGAAGAACTTATTACGGTTCCCCCACTACATCAGACAAGGCGCTGATGGTATTCCCTGCTTTAAAGATCGGCCCGGGAGATAGTGCAAGAAGCCATACTGCAGATGAATATATTTATATGGATGAGATCAAAGAAGGAATTGAGTTGTACATTCAATTATTAAACCAGCTGGTATGAAACTCTGGCAAAAAGACACCCCTTTAGGGGATGGGGGCAAAGAAGTAGATCAGTTTACTGTTGGCAATGACAGGCAATTTGATTTGCTCCTTGCTCCGTTTGACGTACTGGGTTCCATTGCACATGTAATGATGCTTGAAACAGTTGGACTATTGAAGAAAAAAGAAAAAGAACTGCTTGTAAATGAATTGAGAGAACTCTATAAAACGACTCTCCCTACTCACCATTCACCATTCACCATTCACAACGATGTGGAAGACATTCACTCCCAGGTGGAATTATTGCTCACACAAAAATTGGGAGATACAGGGAAGAAGATACATGCTGCCCGCAGCCGGAATGACCAGGTGCTGGTTGACATAAAATTATTCCTGAGAAATGAATTGGAAGAACTGGTAAAAACAATTCAACCTTTTTTCGAACTGCTCCAATCACAAAGCGAAAAATACAAAGACCATTTATTACCCGGCTATACGCATTTGCAATTAGCCATGCCCTCGTCATTTGGTTTATGGTTTGGAGCTTATGCCGAAAGTTTGGTGGATGATATCATTACATTAAAAGCAGCTTATGATATTGTAAACAAAAACCCATTGGGTTCAGCAGCTGGTTATGGCTCTTCTTTCCCGATCAACAGAACATTGACCACAAAATTGCTCGGCTTTGATGATCTGAATTATAATGTGGTTTATGCCCAAATGGGAAGGGGAAAAGCTGAAAGGGTCGTTGCTCAATCGTTAGCCAATATTGCTGATACCTTGGCTAAACTCAGCATGGATGCCTGTTTGTATCTGAACCAGAATTTTGGTTTCATTTCTTTCCCGGCAGAATTGACAACAGGCAGCAGCATTATGCCCCATAAAAAAAATCCTGATGTTTTTGAATTGATCAGGAGTCATTGCAATCGTATCAAGGCATTGCCTAATGAGATCATGATGATGACCACCAACCTGCCTTCCGGTTATCACCGGGATCTGCAATTGCTGAAAGAACATTTATTCCCGGCTTTTAAAACACTGAATGATTGTATTGAAATGACAGGACTGATGTTATCGAATATTGAGATCAAAAAAGATATACTGGCTGATGAAAAATACAAATACCTTTTCAGTGTGGAAGAAGTGAATAAGCTGGTGAATGTTGGAATGCCTTTCAGGGATGCTTATAAAAAAGTGGGAATGGATATCGAAGCAGGTAATTTTAAATACGATACTTCTGTCCGGCACACACATGAAGGAAGCATCGGGAATCTTTGTACTGCTGAAATAAAAGCACAAATGCTGAAAGTGGTTAGCTCATTTCCGTTTGACCGGGTAAATGCTGCCATCAATCAACTGCTTTAAAACTAAGATTGATTTTGGTTCTCACAGATTTCGCAGATTATCACAGAAAAAATCCGTGTGAATCCGTGTAACCTGTGAGAAATTTGCATATAGAATCCCTATTGCAGTTCAACATTAAATTTTATTTCTGTTGATACACATCTTTAAAATGCCTTTGCATAAACCGTTTCCGGGTGTCTTCATCCAATACGGTCCACCCGAATTGTTCATACAGGCTATGTGCATCTCTTGTGCCCAGCATCCATCTTCTTAGTCCCTGCAGTTCCGGGTGCGATTGTATCACTTCCATCATCCATTTAGCTAACCCTTTTCCACGGAATGATTCCAAAATAAAAACGTCGGCTAGGTAAGCAAAAGTGGCTTTGTCTGTAACTAATCTTGCAAAGCCTACCTGCCTGCCGGCAGGCAGGTTCTGTTGATCCTTTTCATACAAACCAAAGCATAAAGAATTGCTTATCGATCTTTCTACTACGTCCCGGGGTATGTTCTGTGCCCAGTAAGATTCTTTTGAAAGATACTGATGAATTATATTAACATAGAGTAAAGAAGGATCAGTGCTGATCAGGTATTCATCCTTCTTTGCTTCGTAATGTACACTCATAACCCATATTTATCTACGAGGTAGATCAATGCAGCCATATTGATGGCTCCTAATTCCAGTTCTCTTTTGTTTACATTTTCAAATACATCATTACGGGCATGATGAAAATCAAAATAACGTTGTGAATCGGGGTTCAATCCCGCAGTGGGCGTTTTCAATACACGGTTCAACGGGCCTATATCCGAACCGTCACCGCCTTTAGTCAGATCGCCACAGCCATAAGGCGCCAATAAGCTACTCCATTTTTTAACATTAATAAGTTGTTCGTCTGTCACATCAAAACCAAAACCCCTGGGTGTAAAACCGCCGGCATCGCTTTCCAATGCAAAAACGTGTTTTTCATTTTTTGCTTTTGCTTCCTCTGTATATTTTGTACCGCCACGTAAACCATTTTCTTCATTGGCAAATAAAACAAACCGTATCGTGTGTTTGGGTGTGTAACCAAGCGCCTTTAGTACTCTCAGCACTTCGATGGTCTGCACTATACCTGCCCCATCATCATGGGCGCCTTCACCCGGGTCCCATGAATCCAGGTGTCCGCCAACCGTGATATACTGATCAGGAAATTCAGAACCCCTTAATTCCCCGATCACATTATGTGCTATCGTATCAGGCAAAAAATGACCGTTTGTATTTAGCAAAACCGATACCTTTTCTTTTTGAAGAGTAAGATCCAACCAGTCTGCATCCTGCAGGCCAATGGCTACTGCAGGAATTTTTTTATAGGCTGTATCATAGCGTGTAGCCCCGGTATGAGGATTATTGTCCGTACTGTGGCTCATACTTCTTACAATAACTGCGACGGCGCCATACTTAGCCGCCCGGCTTGGCCCTTGTCCCCGGTATTTATTAGCATCCCCATAAGACTGGAATGTGTTGACAAATGTTGGGTTGAATTTATAATTGTAAAAAACGATCTTACCTTTTACAGAATCTTTTTTTGCTTCCAGGTCGTCGAATGACTGTACTTCTATCACCTCCGCATTGATACCATCGGGACCGGTTCCCATTGAGTTGCCCAGGCCAATAATATCCAGTTGTTTTGTAGTGACCGACAATTTGCGGCCTCCTTTTGCCAACATATTTCTTTTTACCACAGCTTTCTCGGGCCCGCCTCTTACCCAATGCGGCACCATGCATTCCTGCATCCAGATCTTATCTGCGCCGCTTTGCAACAGCGTTTGCATTCCCCACGCCTCGGCTTTATACATTTGAGGAGAACCGGACAAGCGACCACCTATATTCTTTGTAAGATCACGCAGGTTGTCATAGGCTTTACCATTTGCCAGTATCTCATCGGAGATACGTTTAATAAACAAGGAGTCTTCTTTTTGTGCAAATACTGTTATTCCAAAAAGAAAAAGAATAAATAAAAGTGACAGTTTTCTCATGTAACTCAATTTTGCTAAAGATAACCGAAACCATAAAATGAAAAACAACTTTTTAGATAACCGGTAAATCTTGCTGCGGTAAAACTGTTACCTTAGAGTTTCCATTTAAATAAAATTATGCGAATAGGAATTGTTTGTTACCCGACTTTTGGCGGTAGCGGTGTTTTGGCAACGGAATTGGGAAAGGCCCTTGCCCAGAAAGGCCATATGGTCCATTTTATTGCCTACCAGCAACCGGTCAGGCTAAGTGGATTTATCCCTAATATATTTTACCACGAAGTGCAGGTGCCACCTTATCCTTTATTTGATTATCCTCCTTATGAAACTGCACTGGCCAGTGCCATGGTGGACGTAATAAAGAATAACAACCTCGACCTGCTGCATGTTCATTATGCCATTCCCCATGCCTCCGCTGCTTATATGGCAAAACAGATCTTAAAAAAAGAAGGGAAAATCATCCCCGTCATTACAACACTGCACGGTACGGATATTACGCTGGTAGGAAGAGATAAAACCTATGCACCGGTGGTTACCTTTTCTATCAATGAAAGCGATGCCATCACGGCCGTCTCTAATAACCTGCGGGATGAAACATACCAACATTTTAAAATTGACAAAGAGATCGAAGTGATCGTAAACTTTGTGGATGTCAGCAGGTTTAACCGCAAACCCATCGATGCATTCAGAAAAGTGATTGCGCCGAACGGTGAAAGAATATTAATGCATGCTTCCAATTTCAGAAAGTTAAAACGTATCCCTGATGTGGTGAGCATTTTCAAAGAAGTACATGATAAAATTCCCTGCAAACTCATGCTGGTTGGCGACGGTCCTGAAAGACCGGCAGCTGAAGACCTTTGCCGCGAGTTGAATGTATGTGACGATGTTCGTTTTGTGGGCAAACAGGAACAGATGGAAGATATCCTGGCCATTGCCGACCTATTCCTGCTTCCGTCCGAATATGAAAGTTTTGGATTGGCTGCTTTGGAAGCCATGGCAGCAGGCGTGCCGGTAGTAACAACCAATGCCGGTGGATTATCAGAAATAAATGTTCAGGGCGAAACTGGTTATATGGGAGATGTTGGCGATGTAAAAATGATGGGGGAGCAAGCATTAAAGATCCTGGAAGACCCGGAAGTATTAAAACAATTTAAAGAAAGGGCAGCCGTCCATGCACGTAAGTATGATATTCAGCATATCGTTCCTGTATATGAAAAATTATATGAACGATTCCTGTAAATAAAAAGCGGCCCGGTTAACGGACCGCTTTAAACAGTATTATATTTTCAATTAACGATGTAACCAGGGTTCTGGATTTACGTTTTTAGTTTCGATCATCAGGATAAAATCAATTTGTCCCCCATTTCCATCATCATCTCTTCCGGCTTTCCCGATCATTTGCCCCGTTTTTACAGTGGCTCCCTTGCTAACATTTACCCCGGTAAGATTACTGTAAGTAGTAAAGTATCGTCCATGACGAATAGTAACCGCCATACCATCTCCAAGATTATACACACCTACGATTTCACCATCAAAAACCGATTTGACGGCATTTCCTGTTTGAGTGGATATGGTGATACCGGGGTTATCGCCCTTCAATAGTGTTCCTTCAATATTATATGCTCCAAAATGAATGCTTACAAAACCATTATCAACGGGCCAGGGCAGCCTGCCCCGGTTACCTTCAAATCCTGCATTCAATTTTATATCTGCGTCTGAATTAAAAACCACCGTTGGTTTTACAGTCGCTGTTTTTATCCTGGTTGTGGGTGTTGTGGTTGTCCCCGGATTCGTTGTTGGGCTTGTAGCCGGGTTTGTTACCGGATTCGCTGCTGCATTTTTCTTTGCCTCGTCCGCAGCTCTTTTTTCTGCTTCTTTCCTGGAAGCTTCGATCTCCCGGCGTACAATAGCATTAATGGAGTTTTGCAGGTCCCTGTCTCTTTTCTTCTTGGCTGCGATCTGTTTCTGCAGGTCTTTTTCCTGTGATTTCAATTTAGACACTACAGCATCTTTTTCTTTTTTCTGTACCGCCAGTTCCTGTACCTGTTTGGTCTGGTTTGCCAATGCAACATTCTTTTGTTCTTTCCTGCCCAACTGCTGTTTCTTACGCCGGGCGATCAATTGTTGTGTTTCCAGGATCGTACCTACTTGTTTTTCCCGGTAGTTCCGGTAGCTTTTCAGGTAAGAGACTCTCCGGATAGCATCATTAAAACTATTGGCAGAAAAAATAAAATTCAGGTAATCGTAGTTGCTCCTGTTCTTATATGCATATACAACTGACCTGGCATATTGCACTTTTAAAGTATCAAGCTGCTTTTGAAGCCTGTAGATCTCCAGGTTGCTGAGGTATATATCATCATCGATCGAATTTAATTCTTTATTGATATTGTTAATGTATTTCTCCTGCAGGTTGATCTTATGCTTTAGTATGTTTAATTGCCCAAGCGTCTGTTTGGTTTGCCCTTTCACTTTGTCGTAGATACCCTGTATCTCATTCAATTCTCTTTGGAGATCATTTCTTTCTTTTTCAAGCCGGGCCTTATCGTCGACCGGCTGTGCAGAAATAACAGCGGTAATTCCCAAAAAAAATAAAAGGCTGAAGAATAATTTTTTTCCCATACGTTAATTTGAATGGATGTAAAAACAGGGTTTGGATCACAACGGAATAACGGCAATATGCAAAATAAATTTTATCCGGCTAATTTCGTTTATAATTTTTCGGCACGTTAAAAGGAAAACTTAACGTTTCATTAAAATCATACTGTTTAAAATTAAGTTTTATATCCAGTTTCTTTTTTTCAACTACACTGATCTCCCTTCTCGTTGAAAAATTAACTCCTTTCTTGTTTTCATAGTCGGTATAGGTAAGATAACAGGTACGGTTTTTTAGTTCGTCCATATCGTCCAGTTTACTGTGTTGTGTAAGTTTATCTGTTTCTCCAATGGTAAAAAGGTTTTTAAAAAAAGTCCCGTTACTGACCAAAGAGACCGCATCAGCCGATCTGCTGTATGAAACAATATTCGAATCGAGAAAAACAGGGTTGCCTATCAGCAGATCCTGTAAAGATGCCAGGTCAAGCGGGAGTTCCGTAACTTCCTGCAGGTAGGAAACACTTCTTGCGATATAGCTCTTATTTTGCTTATCCATTACTTTAACAGAGTCGGGAGTAATATATGCCCTCAGTCCTTCAATGCCCAGCGGCCCTGTAATACTAACCCATATTGCACTGTCCTTATACATCCGAACATGGGCATTTACATTATACTTTTTCCCTTCTGCATCTTCATAGTCCACATCTATTTTAGCTGAAAAAGTGGTGAAGTTGATATAGTTACTGATAATACGGCTATAGTTTTCTTTAATAAAATTAACCGAGTCTTCCCTCGGGTTGACAGAAGGTAATGTTACAACTGTTGTCGTTGTATCTTTTGGAGTTATTGCAGTTTGTATTTTTTTTGTGGAACGGCATGAATAAAGGAAACTGGTAGCTGCAACAAATAGTATGATAAGATATCTAATCATGCTGAACCTTTAGTTTTTTCCTGTATGACCAAAACCACCGTCATTCCTTTCCGTAAGTGCTAATACTTTCACTTCTGTCAGAACCCCCCTTTCCACTTTCTGGATTATCATCTGGGCAATCCTGTCACCAGGTTGAATGACTTGTTCTGTACCCGAAAGGTTGATTAAAATGATCTTAATTTCTCCCCGGTAGTCGCTGTCGATAGTACCGGGAGAATTCAGACAGGTGATCCCCTGTTTGATAGCCATTCCGCTCCTGGGCCGGATCTGAGCTTCATACCCATTGGGAAGTTCAATGAACAAGCCCGTAGGAATTAATGCCCGTTCAAGTGATTGCAGTGACTTTGCTTCATCCAGGCAGGCCCTGATGTCCATTCCCGATGATCCTATCGTTGCATATTCCGGTAACGGGTTAGGGGAATGATTAATTATTTTTATTTCAATACCCGGCATTGCAACAAAGATAGCCACAGATATAAGATTATTCTGATTTCTCTGACTGAACCAGCAAAACGGAAGCATAGGCCATTAATCCTTCTTCCCGGCCCGCAAAACCCAATTGCTCTGTTGTAGTTGCTTTTATAGATACATCCCTTTCCGTGATGTTGAGAATACCGGCAATTATTTTTTTCATTTGACCGGCATAAGACATAATCTTTGGCGACTGGAGACAAACAGTGCTATCAACATTTACAACAGTATATCCTTCTTTTCGCACGAGATCAGTAGTTCTTTGCAATAAGATCTTACTGCTGATATTTTTATATTCCTGCTCCGTATCAGGAAAATGAATACCAATATCACCCAATGAAAGGGCCCCTAACAAGGCATCACAAATTGCATGGATCAATACATCTGCATCACTATGTCCCAATGCTCCTTTGCTATGCGGGATCTGTACAGCCCCGATCCATAGCTCCCGTCCTTCAACGAGTTTGTGAAAATCAACACCAGATCCTATTCGGTAAGACATATTTGTATTTATACTGCAAATATCATTAAAACCTATCCACGTTATTTATTTTTTGTGATCGCAGTTGTAAGAAAAGATTTATCAAAAAAAAATCCCATCCCGGTATGAAACCGGGATGGGACCTCAGAAAATTCATTAATATTATTTTTTGGTTTTATCTCTGCTACCATCACCCAGATCAAACAACACGGAGAAACGAATTGTGTTTGACAGAGGATTGCGGCTAACACCACTTCCTGTAGGAGCCAGGTAAGCAAAATTGAAACCAAATGCACTGTATTTCAAACCAAGACCTGCAGTGAAATAACGGCGGTTACCTTTATTCTTATTCTCATAGAAATAACCTGCACGCAGAGCAAATTGCTTATTGTACCACCATTCTGCACCTATCGCAACCTGGAACTCTTTAATTTCTTCGCCGAAACCATCAGGAGCATCACCAAAAGAACTGAACATACCACCAATTACACTTTTCTTTCTGTAATCTGCTATTTGAGCAGGTGTAGCAGGATCAGCAGGCGGAGTAGGTACTAATAATTTATTTATATCAAGACCAAAACATATTGTGTTTTTATCATTGAACCTTTTGTTATAAGTAGCGCCAAGTCCAAGGTTTGTTGGAATGAAATCCTTTGCATCAGCATTATTAGTATAGGCGATTTTGGCACCGATGTTAGATATGGTGAATCCCCATGTCCATCCATTTCCGGATGCTTTTACGCCATTATGATACCAACCGAGGTCTGCAGCAACTGAATTACCTGTTTTATAAGTAACACCTGAAACAGCTAAACCGTTAGCAAGATCAGAGTTGATATATTTTAATGCTATACCAATACCGTTCTTCGCATTCAGTTTACGGGAATAGCCGACATCAATACCGAATTCACGTGGACGTCCTTTAGCAAGGTCATTGCCAAGGTTGTCTGTGAATGTGATGTTGCCAAGACTAAAATAGCGGAGTGATCCGTATACAGCCTGGTTATCGGCAAATTTGTAGAAACCGTAAAGATTAGCAAGATAAACATCACTTACGAGGTCTTTCAACCATGGAGTGTAAGTAGCACCTACACCACCATTCATTGTATTAAAGGGAACCTTTCCGGCATTCCAAAAACCCGCATATACATCAGGAGAAGTGGCGATGCCTACATCTCCCATGCCTCCTGAACGAGCATCGGGTGAAATACGAAGAAAAGGAACGGCAGTTGTTACTACGTTGATTGGTTGAACCTGGGCTTTCACAGATGTAAAACCACAAAAGAGCAGGATTCCGGCAGTTAGTTTTAAAGCAGTTGGTCTCATTAGTAAGTTTTTAAATAATGGTGTAAATATAGAGCTTTTGATGAAATACAAAACTAAAGTATAGAAATTTATCCGAAACAAAAAAATCTGAATTTTTTTGTGTTTTTCTAGGCCCGGTGGCTGGCATTAAATTATCCTGTTCGGCCGCCAAAATCCCCGGTTTGGACACATTTAACGTTTCCTTTCAGTTTTTATTGTTTTGTAACCCAGTTTTTCCAAAGTAAAGGATATTCCGGGTTTTCATCAAATTTAAGTCAGATTTTATTTGCCGTCCCCCTCCATTTTAAAGGCTAATCAGGTCTATTTCAGGTTCTTTTGCCGGAGCAAGGGACTGACCCGGCTTCATTTTCAGATCATGAAACGGGTAGCCAAAACCCGACCCGGTATATTAATTATACACTTTTATTTCCCAATTTTAATTGTAACGGGATCTGCCTGAAAAATAAATTGCCTGATAATTTTTCTTGCCTGTTTGTATTTTTTTTACAGGATGACCAATTTCTCAACTACTTCTTTTTTCTTTTTGTCTCCTGTTGTAATACTTAATATATATAAATAACCCCCCCGCCCTAATTTATCGCCATATTCATCTTTTCCGTCCCATTCAATTTCAGCAGAACGGTTGCCTTCCGTTGTAATAGTTTGATGAATTGTTTTTATTACCCGCCCAGTAATTGTCATTATCTGTATACGTACATATAGAGGCTGGCCGGGTTTATTGTGTTCAAACCAAAAATGTGTTCTTGTGGTGAACGGGTTTGGATAATTAAGTACATGTTTCAATTCCGGAGCCTCATCATTTGCTACAATGAATTCCAATATCGCTTCATTAGAATTATTCAATACATCCCATGCTTTTAGTTTAATGGAATGGGGGCCTGGTGCCAGTTCAGGCATTTGAAAACGAACTACTCCCTGCTGATAACTGTCCAGGTCTCCCTGGTAAAAATCATTGAGGATGAAAAATTTCCTGTTGTCATTATCCAGGGTTGCTACAATATCATGCCCGATGCCAGTACCAACAGTATTAATTCCTGAAGAATCAGAAAGCTTTACAATGAGTACAGGGTTTTGATTAGTGATGCCTCCATTCACAAACTTTTCATCATTTAAAAAAAGTTTTATCTGCGGACCTTCATGATCATTCCCTGCATTATTGCCTGTGCCCCCAACAATAAAATTGGTAAAAGATCCATTGGCATCTATTACTCCGTCTTCGGCATACAAACTCAATTTGCCATTTCCATATTGAAAATTTATATCCTTCGGCACTTTGAAAGTAAAGGAGAATTTGCCATTCAGGACGGAGGCCTTCCCTTTAAATAAAACATTGGTCTGTGTTTGAAATGCGGTTACCTGGCTGCCGGGATCATTTGCAAGTGTATTTATCGTTTGTGGTTTATCAAAAACAGTTGGATACACATTGCCATTAAAGTTTGCCAATAAATTCCCTGTTACATCTGTTACCTCACCTTCCATCGTAATTTTTTCTGTAGAGCTGAGCGTATCAACCTGTGTGGCGGGGATGCCATTCACTTTTGTTGCCCTGACTTTTAAAACCGGGAATGCCAATGTCAATGCCGGATCACCGAGAAGGGTGAATTTCCTGTTGTTGGCCACATCAGCAGAGGTCTGGTATGTATAATTCTTTGCCTCCTTCATGGCATCACCCAAAGTTTTGTATCGGCCATTTACATCGGGTTGTAAAGCAAATTGCAAATAATTATTGTTCATGACACGATTGCTGAAGGCCAACACTAACCGTGTTGTTGTCATTAAAGCAATAGCACCTGTTTTTGGACGCAGTAAAATATTTTCACCTATTGAATTAATCCCCGGGTTATCATAAGGTGCAAAATCACAGGTAGCTGTAATAAATAATGGCAGGCGGTTGGGATTATTCCAACCGTTGACTATTCCCTGGTCAAGGATGGTTTCTTCGGCTAGCCTGGCAGGGCCGCCATGGCCATTAAAATTCAGGATGAGTGTGCCATTATAAACCTGGTTATTGATCACCTGGTTCGCCTGGGGATAATGACTGCCACCCGGTCCACTCTCCTGCTGAAATGCATCTAAATAAATTTTTTGCTGGTTAAAGACCGGGCCGGTTGTATTTGCAGTTGCCGTAATTATTTCAGCATCCTGCAGATGCAGGTTATTATCTTCATCATCTGCAATAAAAGTGAGATTGTTTCTCCACGGACCCAAACTCTGGGAAGTAAAGTAAGCCGCTACTTTATCCGTAAAATTTTTTGCTTCATCAATATTTTTTGCAGGAACCCTGCCAATACCAATATCCAGTAAATTATTAACAGCACCTGAATTGATATCTTCATTATCATCTAAAAAACCAAAAAAATCATCAGAGGCATATGATGATAAGGGGTCAAGGGAAAAATTATTCTCATAGGCAGGAACAAGGTTTGTATTATTATTTATTCTGTCCTTGTAATCATAGGAAGCATCTCCAAACAGGAGCAGGTACCGGGGTTTATCGGCAGCATTGGCTCCAAATTTATCGTAATACATTTTTACAAAATCCCTGATGGCCGTCGGGTCAGGGTTGCCACTTCCGAATTCATTATATACCTGTTCAGTTGTTACAACCAGCGTTCGCAAACCATTTTGTTGCTGATGTATCTGTGCCAGGCGTTGCGCTTGCGATAAAATAGTTGGATGACTCACTATCAATAAATCAACTGCTGAGGCATTATGAAGATCCTGGTTGGCAATTTTTCCAATAGAAACGGGTGCCAGGAAACCTGATGCATTAAATGCTGCATATTCACGCAACCTGGAACAGCTATTGACAAAGCGAAACTCATTATTTATAAAATTCCCCTGCATCCTGAGTGGATTCAACGGATCAGTAATGTCCCAAACCTGTGTACCGGGAACAGCACTTGTTACCACAAATTCAGCAATATTATTTCCCACACTTTGCCAATCCCTGAATAAAAGTTGGTTGATCCCATTCAAAGAAATATTCCTGCGGGTAAACAGTTCAAACCAATTTAGCCATCCCTGTGCATTGAAACTTCCGGGAACATATGTGTAATTGATAGCAATATTATTCCCATTGGCAATTCCATTTCCGAAACCTGTAGCCTGTTGTGCAAAAAGATCATATTGCCCTCCGCTGATGAAATTTATATTAAGCTGTGACGCCGGTTGATTATTAATGCTGATATCAAACCGGCTGCCGGCCGCCACTGATCTTGCTGCGCAATTGGTTTGCAATAACAGCGAAGTATTGTTTTGAATATTTGGAACCGTGACCGTGAAATTCCTTGTCAAAGTTCTTCCCGGTAAATTGGAAAATTCTTCACCATACCATTCTTTGCTGCTGCCCAAAAAATTGACCGTGTCCAGTTCATGAAAATATCTTTCTGAAAATCCTGCAACAGTAATACTGGGAGAAGAGAGTAACGGCGCATCTGTTATTCGCTTACCATTTCCACCAATACTTAAAAAATAATAAGCCCTGTCGCTGAAAAAATTCTTGCGGTGAGAAAACCTGAGATTAACTGAATCTTTCCCCCATTCATCTGGGCCACTGGCATAAAAAAGAATGTAATCAGAACCATTAACGATCCCATCGCCCCCGTCGACAACCATGATGGCGTTTTCTTTTAGATCGTCGGGTCTCGGAACCGCATTGGCCTCTGCCAGCATTTGTCCGCCATTACCAAATAACCTGATGGAATTGGAAGGAAGGTTGCTGGTATTAACTCCAAGACTGTTCAACAGGGGGATGTCAATTTTGTAAATGCCCGGATCCTTTACACTCAACTTGTACCAGGTGCCGGAAGAAAGAACAGAATTGGCAGTATAATTCCGTTGGGTAAGCCCTGACAAAGAACAGGCTGAAAACCAGGCGAGGCAAACAATATACCGGCTCATTATCATGGTTAAAAAATCGATTCTTCCAGGGGATTTTTCACTGAAAAAAAGTAGTTCTGCTTCCCTTGTTTTACCGAAAGTGTCTATATTCGCAATGCCGATAGGTAAAAGCTGAATCAGGTGCAATATTTTACCTTATCCGGCGTTAAATTTATTCCAATTCATAGGTTTATGCAAAAAACAATGAGAAACTTAGCAATCTTATTATCCTGTGCAGTTTTGATGGCGTCATGCCATAAAAAAGCGGGTAAAAGTGGTAAATCGAGTGTGACCGGTTGGAACTACAATGATAAAAACATGGGTGGTTTCCAGGTGTCCAAGTCTAAAGAACAAGGCACGGGTCCCGGGCTTGTGTTTGTTGAGGGTGGTACCTTTACCATGGGACAAACAGAAGAAGATGTGATGGGCGATTGGAATAATATTCCCCGTCGTGTGTCTGTTCCTTCTTTTTATATCGACAAAACCGAAGTAGCCAATGTTCACTATCGTGAATACATCCATTGGTTAGCTACTGTATTTGATCCTTCTGATCCGGCAAATGTGAAAATTATTGAGAATGCATTACCGGATACCCTTTCCTGGAGAAGTGAATTAAGTTATAATGAACCATTGGTTGAGTTTTATTTCCGTCACCCCGGTTTTAATGATTACCCGGTTGTGGGTGTTAGCTGGAGACAGGCTCATGATTTTTGTGTTTGGAGGAGCGATCGGGTGAATGAAAAAGGATTAAAGGATAAGAATTTCATTAATAAAGCAAATTTGAAACCAGGTGCCCAGCAGGGAGAAAACAACTTTACAACTAAATCTTACTTGTTAGGCCTGTATACAGCTCCTCCGGGAAAAATAAAAACACCAAAGGGTCAGCCTAAAGTTACTGTTGCCACTATGGAATCAGGCATATTACTTCCGGATTACCGCCTGCCTTTTGAAGCAGAATGGGAATATGCAGCCTATGGTTTGATCAATCAAAACCCGCATGTGAGCAGCAAAAAGAAACGTGGCGAAGAATTAGTATCGAATAAACAAATGTATCCCTGGTCACAGAATATTAACGGACTCCGTGATACACGTCATGGAAGCTGGCAGGGTGTTTTCCTGGCCAACTTCAAAAGAGGTTCAGGAGACAATGCCGGTGTTGCCGGTGGTTTGAATGATAACGCATTTTATACATCACAGGTCAATTCTTTCTTCCCGAATGGTTTTGGGATCTATAATATGGCCGGTAATGTAAGCGAGTGGGTACAGGATGTCTATCGTCCTTTGTCAACACTTGATTTCGATGATATGCCGGCTCCTTTCCGTGGTAACAGGTACCAGAAAATTTACAAGAACAGTAATAATGAAGCCGAGGTAGACAGCACAGGTAAAGTGAAAATGGTTGACGTAACTGATGAAGAAAGCAAGAACCGGAGAAACTATCAGCGTGGAAATGTAATTAACTTCCTGGATGGAGACTCCCTGTCACAATCTCAATATGGTTATGGCATCACTACACTTATCAGCGATAAGTCAAGGGTGTATAAAGGTGGAAGTTGGAATGACCGTCCTTACTGGCTCACACCCGGCAGCCGCCGTTACCTGGAAGAAGACCAGGCCTTAAGCACTTTAGGTTTCCGTTGTGCAATGGATCGTATGGGTAGCCCTGAAGGAAATGGAAGGAAGGCCGGACAGCAGTTTAAAACCCGCAGACAAAATTCCAAGGGAAAGAAAAAATAATTTATTGATAAAATTCTACAAGCCCTCATCAGAGGGCTTTTTTGTTTGCCGTCATCTTATTTTTGCTTAATGACCACTGAAGAACTATACAATATCTATACTAAACATCCTTCTGTTCAAACCGATACCCGTAAACTAAAGCCAGGTGATATTTTCTTTGCTTTGAAAGGAGACCGTTTTAACGGCAATATGTTCGCCAAACAGGCTCTCAACGACGGTGCAGTCTATTCGGTTATTGATGAAAAAGAATTTGAAATACCGGGAAAAACAATTTTGGTCGATGATGTTTTAGCGGCCCTTCAACAATTGGCCCGCTATCACCGGCAACAATTCGCCATTCCCTTCCTGGCTATTACCGGGAGCAATGGAAAGACAACCACGAAGGAATTAATTCATGCTGTACTTTCTTCCACGTTTATAACTTATACTACAGAAGGCAACCTGAATAACCAGATCGGAATCCCATTGACAATTTTAAAGATCAAACGCAATGCGGAAATGGCGGTGATTGAAATGGGCGCCAATCATTTAAAGGAAATTGCAGGCTATTGCGAGATAGCAATGCCTACACACGGCATAATTACAAATTGTGGTAAAGCACATCTTGAAGGGTTTGGCAGCGAAGAAGGAGTAAGAAAAGGAAAGGGAGAACTTTTTGACTGGCTGCGAACACTTACACACGGCTATGCATTTGTAATGTGGGATTATGATTACCTCCGGGAAATGAGCAAGGGTATCAGCGGCATTATAAAATATGGAACAACCGAAGATGCTCATGTGATCGGTAGCGTAAAAAAAAGCAACCCTTATCTTGAAGTAGCCATAAAACAGGGACTGGATGAGCACCTGATACAAACACAACTTGTCGGAGAATATAATCTTCCCAATGTCCTTGCCGCGGTTACCGTTGGCAAAACATTTAAAGTTGACGAGAAAAAAATCAGGTCTGCAATTGAAAACTATACCCCTTCCAACAGCCGGTCACAATTGCTTGAAAAAGGAACAAATAAATTTATCCTGGACGCCTATAATGCCAACCCCAGCAGTATGAAGCTGGCCATTGAGAATTTTGCCGCTCTGGTTGCTGACAATAAAGTATTAATGCTTGGCGCTATGGCAGAA
>DATHDV010000050.1:0-11554 GCA_035318845.1 Chitinophagaceae bacterium | reverse complement strand
TTCCCATTCCTGCTGTGGTGTCAGGTCACGGTAATTTGGAATTCTTTTATAATGAGAATGAGCTACAAGGTTCATTACATCTTCTTCCAGATTGGCTCCCGTACAACTGATGATGTCCACTTTTCCCTGCCTGATCATTTCTGCCAATGAGATGCCGAGTTCGCCGGTGCTCATAGCGCCGGCAAGAGTGATCATCATTTTACCACCTTCGTCCAGGTGTGTTTCATATCCTTTGGCAGCATCTACCAGGGCCGCAGCATTAAAATGGCGGAAATGATGCTCGATAAATTTTGAAACGGGTCCTTTGTTCATATAAAGAATTTTGATCCGCCTTCAGACCCCGACAGGTCGGGAGATATGCGGTAAGACCGCAAAAATACATGTTTGACTAAAACTATTAGGTAATCATTCATTTGTTAGGTTTGGAAAAATAAAAAACTTTGTACCGCCTGCTACAGTACAAAGTGTTATCAGGTGAAATATCCTGCAAATTATTTTTTCAGTTTTTCTATCTCTGATATATTTCCGTCTGAAGTGATCTTTACTTTGAGCTTTTTGTTATTCGCATCGACTCTTACCAGGTAAGAGGTACCATCACTATTGGTGATTTCTCTTATCTCCTGCATATCAGCGCCAGGAAATTTTTGATCAATCGCTTTGATAATTATAAGTGGCAGCTGGTCATACCTAATATCCCTGATACACCCGGCAAATTCATTTTCTTCATTAAAATAAGCGATCACCCGGTGACCTCCCAGTACGAAAGTTGCTTTCTGGTAATTTTCCTGCTGGCTCCAGCTAACATTTTCGGCGCCGGCAAATTCTTTTTTAAAGACTTCCTTCACTGCGGGATTAGGATCAATAGTTATAACATGGGTAAATGCTGTTGATGCGGCGACTGTCAGGAGAAGTGACAAGGATACAAAGATCTTTTTCATGGTTTTAGTTTTAAAGATTAATGATTATGATTTAAGTCAATTCAAATGTAATACGTAATGCTTCGTAGATCAAGAGAATTGTGTCCAAAGGACTCCTTCGGAGATTTGCGGTAGCTGATGTTAAGGAGTGTTAACGATTCATAATGAATTTGAAAAAGAACCAAGCTCCAAATAACAAGAATCAAGAAAGCCAAAAAAAGAGAACAAAATAAAAATTCAAATCGGATTCGGCTTTTTAATTTTTATTTGAAATTATTTGGAACTTGTTATTTGAGATTTGAGGTCTTTCTTGTGATTTGATTATCTTTCTCTGAAATTTTATCATGGCAACACGTCCTCTTGGCCGAAATGATTTTGGCGATCCAAAAAATGCCGGCAACCTGATGAGTATTGAAGAAGCACATGTCATATTAAATGAATGGGTGCCTAATGACCGGTTGCGTCTCCATATGAAACAGGTGGCTGCTGTCATGAAAGCATGGGCCATTAAAAAAGAAAATGCCGATGAACAAACGGCGTTGAAATGGGAATTGGCCGGGCTGCTCCATGATGCCGATTGGGAAAAATATCCTGACGAACATTGCCGCATCATTATTGAAGAATTGGAACGAAGAAATATTGACCCCGATGTCATCCATTGCATTGCCAGTCATGGACCGGATCATTTTGGAGTTGAGCCGGTCAGCAAAATGGATAAGATGATCTATGCCATTGATGAGTTATCGGGGTTTATTCATGCAGCATCCCTTATCCGCCCAACGGGATACGAAGGACTGGAAGTAAAAAGCATTTTAAAAAAATTAAAAACTCCTTCTTTTGCCGCCCAGGTAAGCCGGGAGGATATTGCTGATGCCCTTGCCAGGATTGAGATCCCGCAGGAAACCCTTATCCAGTTCATTATCGACCATCAAAGGGATATATCGTAAAAACCCCGGCAAAAAAACATTAACATTTTTTAAACCCCGGCCTTTAAACCCGGTCACAAAGCCGTCGAGTGTTTCTGCCCCTACGTAAAGAACATTAATCACCAAAAAAGTCATCATTATGAGGAAGCTTTACGCTTTACTCGCCGGGTTTGTAATTAGCCTGGCTTGTATCAACAGCGCCAATGCCAGGAATGTTTCTCCCGACGTAGCCAATTTCACTTTTACGATTGATGCCCCCAACAACAATGTTTTTTTTGTCAACACCTCCACGATCGGAAGTGAGCCGGGGCCACGCAAAGCCTTTTGGAATTTCGGGGATGGTAACATTCAAATGACAGGAGCATTGGATAATACCCAGCACCATTACCAGGTAGCGGGTACTTATAATGTTTGCCTTAAAATTTACAGGTACAGATCAAACATTGGCGACTCTGTATTATCAGCACAGATATGCAGGACCATAGTGATCCAGGCAGTTTGTAATGCTGATTTTGTATCTCTTTCTGTAGCTTCCAATCCTCTCCTGAAATATTTTGTTGCTCAGCCATCACATAATCAGAATAAGAAGCCGGTGAGAGTTTGCTGGCAGTTTGGTGATGGAAGAGACACTTGTATCAATTACCCGACCACTTATACCGGTGTATATGGTGTCAGTCATTTATATCCTCATCCCGGTAATTACAATGTTTGTGTAAACATTCTTTATGATGCCGGTTGCCAGGCACAAAAATGTCATCTCGTTGAGATCATTGCACCTGATAGTTGCCGGGCAAACTTTGAAAAGTTACCGGTTGCAGCAGGCGCCAATCCTTTACAGGCAATATTTAAAGCATTACCCTGGCATAATAATAACAAGAAGCCGGTGAGGATCTGCTGGGAATTCGGAGATGGAAGAGATACTTGTATACAATATTCCAATACTTTCCCCGGGCCCTATTTAGTAAATCATGTATATACCAGTGCCGGTATATATGAAGTTTGTGTAAAAATTCTTTACCAGGGTGGATGTGAAGCAAGAAAATGTGATCATGTCCGGGTTGGAAACCCAGATAGCTGCCGCGCAGACTTTGAAAAACTTCCTGCAACAGCTAATAACCCGCTAAGAGCTTACTTCCGTGCATTACCCTGGCACAACAATAATAAAAAGCCTCAAAGGATATGCTGGAGATTTGGCGATGGCCAGGATACTTGTATTAACTATCCTAATACTTATACAGGTCAGTATGTGGTTGCACATAATTATCAGCACAATGGCTTATACGAAGTATGTGTGAATATCCTTTACGTCGGAGGTTGCGAAGCTAACAAATGCAAACCGATACAGGTTGGTGAACGACCTGATAGTTGCCAGGCAGATTTTGAAAGGATTCCTACAACAAGTAATCCGCTTAGAGCATATTTCCGTGCATTACCCTGGCATAATAATAATAAAAAGCCTGCAAGGATATGCTGGCAATTTGGTGATGGCCAGGATACCTGCATTAATTATCCTAATACTTATACAGGCCAATATGTTGTTGCACACAATTACCAGCACAGGGGATTGTATGAAGTATGTGTGAAGATCTTATACGTTGGCGGATGTGAAGCAAGGAAATGTCACCCCGTGCAGATCGGGGAGCCGGATAGTTGCAGCGCAGATTTTGAAAGATCTCCTATACCGGGCACAACCCCGTTGACAGTTTCATTAAAGGCATTACCATGGAATAATAATAACCGCAAACCATCCCGTGTTTGCTGGGAATTCGGTGATGGCAGGGATACCTGTATCAATTATCCTGAATCTTATACAGGAATGTATACGGTTGTTCACCACTATCAACAGCCCGGACAATACGAAGTGTGTGTGAAAATTTTCTATTACGGTGGTTGTGAAGCAAGAAAATGCAAACTAATAATTGTTCCGGCTACAGTCAATTGTCTTGCTGATTTTGAAAGAATTCCAACGAACGCCAATCCTTTACGAGTCTATTTCCGGGCATTACCCTGGCATATCAATAATATGAAGCCCGCAAGGATATGCTGGCAATTCGGTGATGGACAGGATACATGTATTAATTATACTGCGAGCTATACAGGACAATATGTGGTCGCACATAATTACCAGCACAGGGGCTTGTATGAAGTATGTGTGAAGATCTTATACTTCGGCGGCTGTGAAGCAAGAAAATGTCACCCGGTGCAGATCGGGGAACCGGATAGTTGCAGTGCCGATTTTGAAAGAGGTCCGACATCCGCCACTTCACCATTAACTGTTGGATTAAAAGCATTGCCATGGAATAATAATAACCGCAAACCTTCCCGTGTATGCTGGGAGTTTGGTGATGGCAGGGATACCTGTATCAATTATCCTGAAACTTATACAGGTCTGTATAATGTAGTTCACACTTATACTCATCCCGGGCAATACGAGGTCTGTGTAAAAATTTTCTATTACGGTGGTTGTGAAGCGAGGAAATGCAGGCCAATAGTTGTGCCGCTTCCACAAACAGGTTGTTCTGTAACATTGTTTGAAATAACACCATCCATAACCAGTCTTACTCGTGGATTCATAGCTATTCCATCTTCTACTCCACCGAGGAGGCCCGTACGTGTCTGCTGGTATTTCGGTGATGGACAGGATACCTGTATCATGATAACAGATTCGCTGCCCCATCCTAATTTCACCATTAGTCATACTTACCCCGGTCCCGGTACATACCATGCCTGTGTACGTATATTGTTCGAGGGTGGATGCCTGGCTACTAATTGCCGTGAAGTTGTTATCCTTGCAAACCCGAGAGTCTGCGGTGGATATATGACCGATTCTGTGATCGGCCCGAGAACTTTTAAATTCAAAGGCTTTAGCATTCATGCACCCAACGACCAGGTGATCGGTTACCATTGGACATTTGGTGATGGAACAAGCGCAAACGGGCAGACAGTTACGCATACCTATAACCAGGCCGGCAATTACCAGGTATGTTTGATCATTACTACACAGTTGGGTTGCGAAACAAGGATATGCAGGCCATTGCATGTGGGTGGCACGAATCAGCCAATATTGGTTTTATCACCCAATCCTGTTATCAATGTATTGAATGTTTATTTTCTTTCAACGCATACAGAACCGGTAAATATCAGGATCCAGAATTCAACGGGTACTACCGTAAGGAATTTTGTTCGCAATGTAACCGTAGGACCTAATACCTGGACCCATGATCTGAGCGGTTTGATACCGGGAGTATATTTATATGTAGTGCAATCACCTAATCAATTAGCAAGCGCCATATTCGTAAAGTTGTAGTTAACTCTTTCTTACGTCAGGGCTAACACACAAAAAGCCGTCTCTTTATTGAGGCGGCTTTTGCATTACAGTAGAAAAATTATTTACTCCCGGTATATTTTTTTCCTGCTGACCTTCTTTTTAAACTCCGGTTTTAATTTATAAAGTTTGCCTGGCCGGTGGGGCACATCATTCTCCATTTCATTCATATCCATCAACCAGTTTTTAATAGAAATATTTTTCCTGAAATTCCGGCGGTCCAGTTCAACCCCGAGTATGGCCTGGTACAGATCCTGTAATTGCCGGAGAGAGAATTTTTCCGGAAGCAGGTTAAAAATAACCGGGTGCTCCATAACCTGTTCCTGCAGGCGGTTCAGGCAGGTCTCTAAAATAAGTTTATGATCGAATGCCAGTTTTTTGATCTCTTTCACCGGCTGCCAGTCCAGCTCATGATGGCTCAGCTTCAACTTATGATGTTTAATATCAATAAGAGAATAATATGCGATCGTGATCACCCGGCCCGATGGATGTCTTTCAATGCTTCCAAAAGCCTGTACCTGCTCCAGGTACACATCATCCATTCCTGTCCTTTCTTTTAATATGCGGTAAGAGGCCGCTTCCAAATCTTCATCCGGCTTCACCAGGTCACCAGGCAATGAATACAGACCGGAAAATTCTTCGAGATCGGATCTTACCAGTAATATTTTTAATTCTTTTTGATCATACCCGAATATTACGCAATCAACAGAGATGGCAATATTAAAATAATCAAGATGGCTTATCTTCTCCATCCCGGCTGTTTTTAGGCGTAATTCCTGTTCGGTCATAAATTGATGTCAGCAAATTGCATTTCGAAGATAAAGATATGTACATATAACACATTGTTTTATTTTTGATCTTTCTCCTTTATTAGTTTTACCGTGAGCAACTAATACCGATTGTGCATCCGTAATAGTCCATCCCGATAGCCATCGGGAACGTTGGCCTAATCCCGAAAGCTTTCGGGACTACATCGGCATTATACCAACATCGATCGGAATAATTTTAAAATTCAATTGGTATAACTTTACGATTATGTATTCAAAGGAAACAACCCGGGAACTGCAGAAGTTTACATCCGAATTAATTAAAAAACAGGAAGCCGGCTCCATTACAAAAAAAGAAATTGAAAAGCTGAGAGATGCGCTCCGCTTTCATGAATACCGTTATTATATATTAAATGATCCGCTGATCTCTGATTATGAATATGACCAGTTGTATAAATCGCTGGAAAAAATTGAAAAAGAAAACCCGGCACTGGTTACTACTGATTCTCCCACACAAAGGGTGGCAAAGGGATTGACCAAAGATTTTAAGACCGTTCAGCATCTTGTTCCGATGTTGTCGCTTGATAATTCTTATAACAGCGATGACCTGGTTGATTTTGACAGGAAAGCAAGGGAGCTTACCAAACTGAAGGAAATTGAATATTGCGTAGAACCCAAATTCGACGGGGGAAGTATTTCCCTGATCTATGAAAATGACATGCTTGTAAGAGGCGCTACAAGAGGCGATGGCGTGGAAGGCGATGAAATAACAACGAACATCAAACAGATCCGGTCTCTTCCTTTATCTGCAAAGATCTCATCGTATGGATTGCAGCAAATGGAAATTCGTGGTGAAGTGCTTATCAATAAAAAGAATTTTGCAAAATATAATGAGGCGCTGATAGAACAAGGTATACCTCCATTGGCCAATCCCCGCAATGCTGCATCGGGAACATTAAGGATCAAAGATTCATCCGAAGTTGCCAAAAGAAACCTGGAAGCCTTTGTTTATCATGTGAGTTATTATTCCCTGGCCAAAGGCAAAAAAATTCCACCGGCATTAACCACCCACTCCGGTTCTTTAGAAATGCTGTGGGAACTTGGATTTCGCAGCCCGCAAAAAGAAAAGAAAATCTTTAAAGGAATAGATGCCGTCATAAAATATTGTAATGAGTTTGAAATAAAAAGAGATGGCCTGCCTTATGAGATTGATGGCATGGTGATAAAAGTGAATGAAGTTGCACTCCAGGATAAAATGGGAATGACATCACATCATCCCCGCTGGGCCATTGCATTTAAGTTTAAAGCAAGACAGGCAACCAGCAAACTGCTGAATATAGAATTCCAGGTGGGAAGAACCGGGGCGGTAACGCCTGTTGCGAAACTGGAACCGGTTGCAGTCGGTGGTGTTACGGTCAGCAGTATCTCTGTTCACAATGAAGAATACATCAAAGAAAAAGATCTGCGAATCGGGGATGCGGTATTGATTGAAAGAGCCGGTGATGTCATCCCGCAAATTGTAAAATCACTGGCTGATGCCCGGACAGGTAAAGAAAAGAAAATCATTTTTCCAAAGACCTGTCCTGTTTGCCAAAGCAAATTATTCAAAGAAGCAGAAGAAGCCGTGTGGCGATGTATCAATATTGATTGCCCCGCACAGGTAGTTGAACGTATCATTCATTTTGTAAGTAAAGATGCGATGGACATCCGGGGTTTTGGGGATGCCAATGTCCGGAAGTTTTATGAAATGGGTTTGCTGAAAGATATTCCCGGCATTTACACACTTGATTTTAAAAAGATAGCGGGTAAAGAGGGCTTTGGTGAGAAATCAATTGGCAATTTGCAATTGGCAATTGCCAACTCAAAGAAGCAACCCTTACACAGGCTCATATATGCTCTTGGTATTCGTTTTGTGGGAGAAACAACCGCAAAGACTTTGACACAGGCCGTTGATCATTTGCTTGATCTCAAAAAATTATCCTTTGAGGAATTGCAAAACCTGGAAGACATCGGGCCGAAAGTAGCCGGCAGCATCCATCACTTTTTCAGTAACCGTGACAATATTAAATTACTGGAAGAACTGGAAAAATTAGGGTTACAATTAAAGAATGAAAAAAAACAATTAGCAACCGGTGGCAATCTTACGGGCCTTAGCTTTTTATTTACAGGCACTTTGCCCACATTAAAAAGAAGCGACGCCGAAGCCATGGTGGAAGAGAACGGCGGGCAGATACTGGGAGGCGTTAGTGCCAAGCTCAATTACCTGGTAGTGGGAGAAGATGCGGGAAGCAAACTGGAAAAAGCAAAAAAGATTAACACAGTGAAAATCATTTCGGAAGATGAATTTCTCAGGATCATTGTGAAAAAATAAAATTGTCAATACCTGTAATCTTTATACCTTAGTGAACGTTCTTTTACCTGCGCTGATAACCTTATCGTACCGCCGTTATTAACTGCATACTGTACCGGGCTAAAAAGTTTTTGTTATGATCAAAAAAATAGCCGGTGAAGTCTGGAAGCCGCTTGTTTTTTCCGGATGGAGGCATCTGCGGAACAGGTATGCTGTGTCCGGGTCAGGACGCATAGCAAGTTACAAACAGGATGTTTTAAAAGATGGCAAATTGCTGAGTGGTTCATTGACCACTGGCTACCGTACATTGAACCTGCATCGCCCCAATAATAAAGGCACATTATATATTCACCGGGAAATGGCGAAGATATTTCTGAAGAAACCTTCGCCAAACCATAAGTATGTCATCCATCGCAATCACAAGAAACTTGATAACAATATAAAAAACCTTCGCTGGGCAACGCTGGAACAAATGATAGACCACCAGCAGGGCAGTCCTGCCAAGATCGCTTACAAAGAAAAACAGGCTAACCGCACCGAAGGATTAAAACTCACCGCTACGCAAGTCAAAAAAATAAAAAGCATCCTCAGCAGCAAGAACCGCAACATCACTATTAAGAAACTGGCCCAGAACTATGGCGTTAGTGAAATGACCATGTACCGGATCAAGAGCGGGGAAAATTGGGCGAGGATATAATAAACCGGTTTTAACAGTATTTAGTCGTATTTGAAACCTGCAGGCAATAATTTTATTGCCTGTTAATTTTATTATTATGATAAGATGCTGCATTATAATAGTGTTTACCTGCTGTCACCTGGTGTTGGCTGCACAAACAAAACCTGTTATAAAGAATCTTGTTTTTGAAGGAGCCGGTATCCGGGGCATTGCTTATTGCGGGGCTATTCATGAAATGGAAACTGCCGGCATGCTGCAACATATTGAAAAAGTTGGCGGCACTTCAGCAGGAGCTATTGTTGCTTTGACCATTTCACTGGGATATACAGGGCAGGAAATACAGGAAATCATAGCAGGGACCCATTTCAAAAAATTTAATGACGGCAGCTACTTTTTTGCCGGGGGCATTAATCGCATGAATAAATATTTTGGTTGGTACCGTGGCCAAAAGATTGAAGATTGGTTCGAAGAACTCATTTTTCAAAAAACCGGGAATGCAGACATAACATTTGAAGAGTTGCATCAAAAGCGCTTCAAAGACCTGTATATTACCGGCACCTGCCTTAACAAACAAAAACTTATTATTTTTTCTCATGAGACATATCCAAAAATGAAGGTGAAAGATGCGGTAAGGATATCCATGAGCATCCCTCTTTATTTTGAACCTGTTTTTATTGACCAGGACGGAAAAATAATGCGTCATCCAAAACATGCAGAAGGGCTGGATGTAATGGTGGATGGCGGGTTTACAGGTAATTTCCCTATCAAAATATTTGATACTGACGCAAAATTTAATTTTGCAACACTCGGCTTCCGGATAGACAGCGATGAACAGATCAACAATGACAGGGGATCAAAAGATATTGCGCCAATGCCTGTCGGCAACCTTAAGGAATACCTGAATGCCTTTTACAACATAGTTATTGAAAACCTGAATCGCCAGCAGCTAACGCCCGAAGACTGGCAACGGACCATTTCGATCAGTGATGGAAAGATCAGACCAAGGATCAGGAAACTATCTGAAAAAGAGCTTACTATTTTGATCGGGAATGGAAGCCAGGCAATGAGAAATTATTTACATTGAGCAAAATTGGTGTTTGTATGCTACAACCTGCAACGATTAAATTTTTGAAAGACCTGAAAAAGAATAATAATAAACCCTGGTTTGATAAAAACAGAAAAAGATACGAAGAAGCCAAAGCTGATTTTGCCCGGTTCATCCAGGCAGTTATTGGTCAGCATAGTAAAAATGATCCTTCAATAAAAGATCTCGTAGCCAAAGATTGTATGTTCCGCATCAACCGGGATGTACGTTTCTCTAAAGATAAATCTCCTTACAAAACAAACTTTGGCGCCAGCATTAATAAGGGAGGAAAGAAGGCATGGAATTTTGCCGGTTATTATTTCCAGGTTCAGCCGGGCAGAAATTTTGCCGGTGGTGGTATTTGGATGCCGGAACCCAATGAATTGAAAAAAGTAAGACAGGAGATCGATTACAATTTTACCGGTTTCAAAAAAATAATTGGCTCTAAAAAATTCAAATCTATTTATGGCGACCTGGACAGAAGCGCTGAATTTTTATTAAGCCGTGTACCCAAAGGATATGAACCGGGTAATCCTGCTGCTGATTACCTGAAATTGAAAAGCTTTGTAGCTATTTCGTTCTTTAGCGATACAGACCTGGGCTCAAAAGACCTGGTAAAAAAAACGGTTGCGGCTTTTGAAGCACTGCAACCGTTGATCGGGTTTATCAATGAATCGGTTGCCTGATCCCGGTTGCTGCGTACGGAGTTTTACTATTTGAACAAACTCCGTTCAGGATCAATGCTCTTATTCCTGAAAAATTCCTCTTCACAATTTTATAACAGCAAAGAGCTTGCCCCCGCCAGTAATCATTTATATTTTGTTCCCTATAAAACAACCCTTATGAAAACAGTTTTACTTTCAGCCCTGCTGTTCCTTGTTATTTCATCCTGCAGCCGCAATCATGTTCCCTCTGTATTTGAACAAAAAATAGCAAAGCATAGATCCGTAGCTATACTGCCTGCTGAAATGATCTATACAGGTGTGAAGCCTAAAAATGTAAAAGAAGAAGATCTTGTAAAAATGGAAGAATCCGAAAGCAGGATATTTCAGCAATACCTGCATGATAATATTCTTCAAAACGGCAATACAGGCAGGTATGCCCTTACTGTCCGTGTGCAGAATTATACAAATACCCTTCAGTTACTTTCAGCAAGCAATATTTCTCTTCATGATTCCTGGTACAGATCAGACGAAGAGCTTTGTAAGATCCTGGATGTGGATGCGGTTATTCGCATGAAGATCCAGAAAAAAAGATATATGAGTGATGCGGCATCCATGGGTATTGACTATGGCCGTCAAATAATGGGAGCCGTATTAAAAAGAAATGTGTATGCCCCTAACAAGACAAATGACATCATCGCTTCCTGCAGCATAGTGAGTAATGGTGAAACAATATGGAATGATAATTACAGGAGAGCTACAGATTGGGATACCCCGGTTGATTATGTCGTAAACAATATCACCGAGAATTTTGCCTACCATATTCCTTACCGGCAAAGGCAGTAAA
>DATHDV010000049.1:0-55335 GCA_035318845.1 Chitinophagaceae bacterium | reverse complement strand
GGAGATGTTTTGGCGGTGGTGTTGGTGGTAGTGGCGGCGTTGTTTATTTCACCGGTGCCACTCCTGCTGTTACTGTATCGATCGCCGGCGGTGCTTTTGGTGCTGAATCAAACCGGGATGCCGGTTGCAATGCTGCTGTTCCGGGGACCGCCGGAAGTGCCGGGCAGATCATTCCAAATTATACTTTCTCAAGATCATCGGACCCTGCTGGTTATTGTCTTTTGCTTTTACCAACTACACTACATTATTTCCAGGCGCATTTGATCGATCGTTCTGTAGAATTGAAATGGGGTCTTGATCATCCGGAACTTGTAAAAAATTTCGCCGTTGAAAAGAAAATGGAAACCACAGGTTGGACAACGATTGCAACGGTTGATGCCCATGACAGCCGTTTGAATTATTTTACAGAAGATGCTCATCCTTTTAGTGGAAATAATTTTTACCGGCTAAAGGTTACCGAAAAAATTAATTCGGTTTATTTTTCTGAGACCCGGAAGATATGGGTGGGTCTGAACAAATCCGATCTTACCATATTTCCCAACCCTGCCACTGATAAAGTATTTGTCATGGGGAATTTTGAGAACGGAATGATGATCCGGGTAATGGACATAGCGGGGAAGATCATCTGGAAACAACAAGTAAAGAATAACCCGTTTGAAATAGAATTGCCCCATCTCCCATCTGGCCTGTACATGGTTCAGTATAATGGAATAACTAAAAAACTGGTTATCCGGTAAACCGCTCCATTTTAAAGCGTTCCATGCGTCATAATCATTTAATTTTGCGGTTTACATTTTCCTAAAAAAATAACATGAAGGTTTTTGACTGTTTTACTTTTTTCAATGAGATGGACTTGCTTGAATTCAGGTTAAAATTCCTGGACGAATATGTTGATTATTTTGTTATTGCTGAATCTAACCTGACCTATAACGGAAAACCCAAACCTTATAATTTTCTGCCGGCAAAAGACCGGTATAAAAAATGGGAACACAAGATCATTTATATGCCCGTTGAACAAAGCACTGCAGGGCTTGTTTTTGAAAACGACAGTCAATATAATCCTGTAAGCGCTGCCTGGAAACTGGAAAATGAACAAAGAAATATGTTGATCCGGGTGGCTGATAAAATGGATGATAATGACCTCGTCATAGTAAGCGACCTGGATGAGATCCCGGACCCAGCCGTTTTACAAAAGATCAAAGACCCCGCCGAACCAATTGCATTTTCGCTTCTGTTCCATTACTATTTTTTGAATTGCCAGAACAGGGGCGTGAGCCGTTGGTGGAAAGGAAGTATTGCCTGCACTGCCAAACAGTTTAAAGAAATCACACCCCAGGGACTAAGGAACGGGCGGGACATTTTTCACTCTGTTAGTGCCGCTGGCTGGCACTTTTCATTTTTAGGGGGGATCGAGAAGATCAAATATAAAATTCAATCCTATGCCCACACGGAGTACAACAAAGATGATTATGTGGATGAAAAACATATTGAAGAATCTATCCGTAAAGGCGCTGATATATTGAAGCGGGAAGGAATGTTTTTTAAATTTGTTCCCCTTAGTTATTACCCGGTAAAACTCCAGAAAATAATGAAACAATACCCAAACTTATTGTTGCTGAAAAACAAAAACCCTTTTGTTGCTCTTTATTACACTATCCGCAGGATCTTAAAAGGAAATTATTGATTTGTCGTCCACCGGCACCATAAGACCGCTTGTCTCCGTTGTTATGTGCACATACAACGGAGAAAAATTTTTGCATCAGCAAATCGGTTCTGTTTTATCTCAAACATGGCCCCTTCTTGAACTGATCATTGTGGACGATGTTTCTTCCGACAATACGGTACGGATCCTTGAAGAATATAGCAGGAAGGATGAACGGGTGAAATATATTGTCAACGAAAAGAACCTGGGCTATAATAAGAATTTTGAAAAAGCCATATTGCTTGCATCCGGGGATTATGTTGCTGCCTGCGACCAGGATGATATATGGGCTGCATCGAAAATTGAAACGATGATGAATAACTGGCCGGGAGGTTCATTGTTTGTTTATTCCTTATCCGGCAGTTTTAACAATGATGATTTTGAAAACAGGACCGATGCGCCCAACGTTTTCTATTCCGCAATTGATGATGTCCACAAATTAGTTTTCAACAGCCCGGTACATGGACATGCATGTATGTTTAAAAAAGAATTGATGACCATTTGTCTTCCCTTTCCTGCTGATATATTTTATGACTGGTGGATCAGCATGCATGCAGCCAGCACAGGCATTATTGGTTGTGTGCCACAAACCCTCACCTGGCACCGGGTACATGAGAAGAATAGTTCCCGGACCCTGACTTCCATCAAAGACAAACAGGAAAGAGAACAACAACTCAGGCAACAGTCTGCTTATTTCCTTGAGACATTCTTTAAAAGACCTGTTGCAAGGGAAAAAGAAAAAAGATCATTGCTGTATTATGCTTCGTTGCTGAAAGAAACGGATGGAAGAAAATTTTCTTTTGCCATGTTCCGGTATGTGATGAAGAACCGGGAACTTATTTTCCATTATAAGAAAAAACCTTTTGTATTCTTTTCGCATTTGAAACATGCTCTTCGAATGGCCCGGAAAGGATTGTTGTAGATAATAACTAAAAACTAATAGATAAAAGTTGGCGTGCCCCGGATCAGGATGATTTTTAGAATTATGAATGATCCCAATTTTTAGTTTTTATCTATTAATTATTAACTACTCTTGTTGTTTTTCCACCACCTGTATGCCACAAAACCAACAATAGCAAAAGGTGCAAAAGCAAGATAAAGGATCCCGGAATTCATGCCCTTTGCAGGTCCTTCACCCAATTGTTGGGCAGTTTTAGTACAGATAGAACATTGGGCTGAACAAATAAGAAATAAGGAATGAGAAATAAAAAATAAGAAAGTCAGGACCCACTTTTTCATACCACAGAATTTTGGCAAAGGTAATGCTTCATTTTTTTTCTTTTACAAGACTCTCAGTAATTTGTTGGAACCGGCGGCCCCAGAGATCCCAGTTAAGTCTTTCTTCATAATACTTTCTGCTGGACTGCTTTAGGTTTTGCAGTGCTTTGGGGTCAGAAAAAAGTTGTTCGGTTTTTTGAGCATAGGCATCGGCGCCGGCATGGAAGGGAAGAGTATACCCGTTTATCCCATCCTGCACATAAGAACCAACGCCACCCGTATTTGTTGTTATAGAAGGAATGCCATAAGCCGAAGCTTCGCTGAAAACAACACCGGCACATTCAGCCCGGGTAGGAAGTAAAAGAAAATCAGTTTGAAGAAAAATTTTATGCAGTTGTTGAAAATCGTCTTTATTGTTTTTATCCAGGAACGGGATGACCGTAATATTTTTTTCGCCGGAAAGATCATGTGGCGGAACGCAGCCAATAATATGTAAATGAGGGTTAATACCTTTTTGTTTCAGTAAACGAAAAGTTTCGAGTACAATTTCTCCGCCCTTTCTGTCCCACTCCACGGCAAGAAATAAAAGACGGCATTGACCGGAAGCATCCATGTTCAGTTCTGTTGCTGCGGGGATCATATCCATATTAGCACCGCAGGGAACTACAGAGATTTTTGGGGAATCGATCCCATAATCGTTGATAGCAGAATCTTTATTCCATTCCGATGCCAGCATGCAATGTGCTGCTTTTTGAAATGCTTTTTTGTCCAGTTCAATCCCTTGTTTGATATTATATGCTGCCAGGTCGCTGAAACTTGGATAGTATCCCTGCAATTGTTGAAACGTGGCATCTGTCATGTAGATGACCGGGATATCAGTTTCCAAATAAGCAATGAGCTGCGATGAGGCAGAAACAAACAATACATCCACCGGTTTTTTCTCCAGGTCTTTTTGCAACTGTTTGCTGAAATATTTTGCATAGCTCTTTAGAAATTCAACAGCAGTTTGTTTTTTAAAGAATTTCCTGTTCAGGCTTTTTTGCATGGTAAGCCATTCCCGCACCCGCCAGGTCCACTTGTAATTGAATATCTCAACCTCGTAATTCTTTTTGATCTGCTGGTATGAATAATAAGCGGTCCCGGACCATGACCGTTTATCAAGTGGGTTCAACCTGGAAGCAAATCCGATCTTCATAAATTAAATATAAGTTTTTCAACACAGAGGTACGGAGTAACAGAGCAACACAGAGTTTTCATTTTTATATCTCTGTGAAACCCAATCCCGGTAACTATCGGGACTGTTTCTCTGTGTTTATCATTTTCACTCTGACAGTTTAATCTTTTTGTAAAAATTTTCTGGCGATAAGATTATAGGTCGTATTCTCTGTTTTTATTTTTTCAATAGTAAGTTTTGAAAGATATTGATCCCAGGAAAATGATTCCCAGAGATGATGAAGATAAGCATCGGGAAACTCTGTCACTTCTTCAAACATTGATTGTAGTCCTGCTTTATCATACAATGGGTAATGAAAAGCATAAGGACTGAGTTGGGTGATCATTCCCGGATGGATCGCTGCCAGTCTCTCCGGCACTTGTACTGAATGTTCATTCCAGTATTTATCCCTTCCTTTGGAACGAAAAGTTTTGTATTCATCCAGCCAAAGGTTTACAAATTCGCTGTTCTTTTCAGATAATAAAACAGCATTACATAAGCCTGTAGCATTTTTTGAACTTTTTTTTATCACCCCGAGTTTATATTTGATCTCCTGCCGCCAGTTTTTAGGAACATATTTTGGTTTGAGTTCCTGGCCGATCGCAAATGAGTGATTTAACAGATCCGTCATTGATCTTACGCTGATCGTATCCAGGTCAAGATAAATTCCTCCGGTTTCTTTTAACGCCTGCAACCTTACTATATCTGCTTTATGTGCCACATGATACAGCGGACTGCCCATGAAGGAATCGGGCGCAACAATTTTATTCAATGTGAGCAAAGGTTTTGCTTTCTCCCAGCATTCTCCCTGCGGCTCATATTGATAATGTAAAATGGAAGCAGTTGGTTTATTTAATTCAACAGCAGATCTCACCGACAGGTAATGCACCAGCGAAAATGGTTTGCCGCCAAAATCCGGCGCCATACCAAAAACAAAATGAAGGATGTTGGGGATCATTAATCGTTACAGGTTACTATAAAGCTAAAAAAGTCTGGTGAAAAGATATAACTATAAAAAATACCGGGCAGAGCCCGGCATTAATATTAAATAAAATTATTACTGCGTTACACGGACACCGTTTCCATCTTCTTCTGCACTTTCTTCCGCTCGTCTTCATTCAGTATCACTTTCCGCATACGAATAAAATTCGGCGTTACTTCAATGCACTCATCCTCCTGGATGTATTCCATGCATTCTTCCAGTGTCATCAGTATTTTAGGAGCAATGCGGGTAGCATCGTCACTGCCGCTGGCACGGTGGTTGGTCAATTTCTTGGGTTCCGTTGCATTGACTACAAGGTCTCCGGGTTTAATATTTTCTGCAATGATCTGCCCGGCATATACTTCTTCTGCAGGATCCACAAAAAATCTTCCCCTGTCCTGTAATTTATCAATAGAGTAACCTGTTGTCTTATCTGTGTTCTTGGAAAGTAATACTCCATTACTTCTTCCGGGTATCGGGCCTTTCCATGGTTTGTATTCTGTAAAACGGTGAGCCATCACTGCTTCGCCGGTAGTAGCCGTAAGCATTTGAGTTCTTAAACCAACCAGTCCCCTGGAAGGGATTTCAAATTCAAGATGCTGCATCTCTCCTTTAGTTTCCATCACCAGCATTTCACCTTTGCGCCGGCTAACAAGATCGATCACTTTGCTGGCAAATTCCTGCGGCACATCCACCACTAAATTTTCGTAAGGCTCGCATTTCTTTCCGAAAAGTTCTTTTACAATTACCTGCGGCTGGCCAACTGTCAATTCATATCCTTCCCTGCGCATGGTCTCGATCAATATACCTAAATGAAGAATACCGCGACCATACACCATCAGGCTGTCGCCATCTTCACTTTTCTCCACTTTCAATGCCAGGTTCTTTTCTGTTTCTTTCATTAACCTGTCATGCAGATGCCTTGATGTAACATACTTGCCATCTTTTCCAAAGAAGGGCGAATTATTTACGGAGAATAACATGTTCATCGTGGGCTCATCCACACTGATGATCGGCAATGCTTCCTGGGTTTCTGCATCCGAAATGGTATCGCCGATATTAAAATCTTCGATGCCCACCACAGCGCAGAGGTCACCGGCAATAACTTCAGTTACTTTCTTTTTGCCCATCCCTTCAAATACATACAACTCTTTTATTTTGGTTTTTTTAATGCTTCCGTCTGTTTGCATTAAAACAACATTCTCGCCATCTTTCAATACGCCACGGCTCACTTTGCCAATAGCAATACGGCCAAGGAAGGAAGAATAATCCAGTGAAGTGATCTGCATCTGCACCGGCCCTTCGTTTACTTTTGGCGGCGGCACATATTTAATGATACCGTCCAGTAAAGGATTGATATTGTCAATCTCTTCTAATGAATCATTGAACCAGCCATGTTTTCCCGAACCATAAAAAGTCGGGAAATTCAATTGTTCTTCTGTGGCATCGAGATTATAGAACAATTCAAAGATCGCATCGTGCACTTCATCAGGACGACAATTTGGCTTATCAACTTTATTGATGACAACAATCGGTCTCAGGTTCAGGTGCAATGCTTTTTGTAACACAAATCTTGTCTGCGGCATCGGACCTTCAAAAGCATCAACTAATAACAATACACCATCGGCCATTTTTAATACCCTTTCCACCTCACCACCAAAATCGGCGTGGCCCGGAGTATCAATCACATTAATCTTAACGTCCTTATAAACAACGGCTGCATTCTTGCTGAATATAGTGATGCCTCTTTCCTTTTCAAGGTCATTGCTGTCCATGATCAGGTCACCGGTTTCCTGGTTATCCCTGAAAACTTTGGTGGTACGTAATATTTTGTCCACCAGGGTAGTTTTACCGTGATCGACGTGGGCTATGATCGCAATATTTCTGATATCCATTTTTAAGCTTTTAGCTATTAGCTTTTAGCCGTTAGCTTAAGGCTAAAAGCTCACAGCTAATGGCTGTTTTTAACGAGCGGCGAAGGTACGTTAATTCAGCGGGGGGAGCAAATGAAAGAGAGGTTAAATACGGGCTTATTCTGTTTAAAACAGGGATTTAATGTAGATTTAAGAAAAATATTGCATGAAACTCCTGAAATGGCTTGGGATCGTCATTTTCATACTGATTATTGTCTATTTCCTTGGCCCGCAACCAGCGTCGCCGAAATTCACAAAAGACCTTCCAACGGTTCCCGCTGAACCCATTGCCCTGGAAAAATATATTAGCGATCATGAATCAACGCACAAATTAAAACAGGATAATGAAGCAAGGATATTGTGGTGGGATGATTCATTGAAAGAAAAAACAGAATATGCGGTTGTTTACCTGCACGGGTTTTCAGCCAGCCAGGAAGAGGGTGACCCGGTGCATTATGAGTTTGCACAAAAATTTGGTTGCAATCTTTATTTATCAAGACTGGAAGATCATGGCGTGGATACCACGAAACCATTGGCCAATGTAACTGCTGACAGGCTTTGGAACTCTGCCAAAGAAGCTTATGCCATCGGAAAACAATTGGGAAAAAAGATCATCCTGATGTCTACTTCCACTGGCGGCACACTGGCATTAAAACTTTGCGCTGAATATCCTGATATAATTGCCAACATTATGCTTTCTCCCAATATTGCTATCAACGATGGTAAAGCATGGATGCTGAACAATCATTGGGGACAGCAAATAGCCGAATTAGTTACCGGCAAAGACCGCGTAGTAAAAGACACTACAGCTTTATATGCCCAATACTGGAACAACCGATACGCTACTGTTTCATTGGTTCAATTGGAAGAACTGATCGAATCAACGATGAAAGAATCAACTTTTAGAAAAGTAACGCAGCCATCCCTGCTGCTTTACTATTATAGAGACCAGGAACACCAGGACAAAGTGGTAAAGGTTTCTGCCATGAAAAGAATGTTCCTGCAACTGGGCACTCCTGAAAATTTAAAAAGACAGGTCGCCATTCCCAATGCCGGTGATCATGTGATGGGCTCTTATGTAAAATCAAAAGACCTGCAGACGGTACAGGATGAAATTGAAAAATTTGCAGTTGAAAAGATCAACCTGAGGCTGGTGACAAATGACCGTTGAACAGTTTATTTCTCCGGGCGTCAATTAGTTGCCAACTATCTTTTCCAGGTGGATCAGTTTCCCGGCTGCATCAAATCCTTCCAGGATAATTTTATATTTTTTTGAAAAATCATTATTGAAGAAATTCAATTTCACTGATCTTGTTTCGGTATCGGTGTAAACATCCGGGTTCCAGTATAGCGTTGTCCTGTTATCCGGCGTCATACGCTTTGCATCTGCTGCATTATAATCAGGTTTATAGAATTCTTTTGTTATTGAAAATCCCTGGTATTCGAAATAATTCAGTTTATCAGGTTTTTCATCTTCTTTGAATAATTCTTTAGTATATACTGCTATGGCACCTCCTGGTGTACTACTGCCCGAACCTACAAACCCGGCTTCATAGAATTTTATCAATGCTACCTGATCTACTCTTAGTATCCTCAATTCTAAAATATTAGCCGGCGCTCCATTTATAAAAACACCTACTGCCCATTTTTGCCCCGTCATTAAACTGATGTTTTTCCTGTTAACAAACTGTCCTCCCTGTATTTCTATTTGCTGAACATTGTTCTTGATATAATCCACCACATTCTGTGATTTATCATTGGCGGGTTCATTGATGTTGTCAAGATTCACTTTGCCGGGCGAACGGAAAACACCTGTCGTGTATTTTTCATTTACGACATCAAAAGGTTTTTTATTGACTTTGGCCTGGATGGTAACTCTTTCCAATTCTTTTTCTTCTTCAAGCCGGGATTTGATGTACTGATACCGTGTATCAATTTCCTTTTTATTTTGTAAGGCCGCCGCCTTTCTTTCAATATTATTTTTTGTTATATCCTGTGGTACAAGAGAAATGATCTTACTCATCGGGTCTTCGTCAACAAAAACAAGCGCTGACCTTTGTTTGCCATTATTGCCAGTGTATGTATAAAAAAGACTTGCCTTGCCGATAAATAACAGTGAATCCATTTTAAACCTCCCCTGGGCATTCACTTCCACTTCATAGGTTTGAGAAGTTGAGTCTTCTGCCTCCAGGAGAATATTTAATTTACCGGCAGGCAAAATTTCCTTTGTCCTCTCATCTTTTACGATGCCTGACACGGATACCAGGCCCGGGTCACTGTATTTCTTTTCGGGGAATTGCCTGTTCAGAATTTTTGTCCAGTTAAACCGGCTCCATCCATGAGTCAGCAGCAGGTTATCCAATGCCTGTTTGGTTGTGTCGTTTTGGTTTTCTCCAGGGGAGTCCTTACGGACAAAATACCAGGAAGGATCATGAATATATCCTTTCAGGTCACTGGTCAGTAAAAACCGGGACCAGATATTATCGTTATCATTTAAACCGGCAGCCGGCAGATCGATCACGGATACAGAACAGCTTCGCTGAATGGCGCCGGGGAAATTAATTTCAAAAGTATTTTCTGCTCTTTTTTCAGAATTTGCTTTTGTTATTCCGATATCGGCGGCTCCGCGGTACTCTCCATTATCAACAAAAGAAAGTCTTTCCGCCAATGGAATTCCGTCTGCATTAAAAACAGTGAAATGCAATATCCCGGATGGAAGGCTGTCAGTAACGAGATGACCTATGACTGAAGGATACTCATCGAATGTGATCTCGTTTTCATACACGATATGGTTATTTATCTCCGCCACCATCAATAAATTATTCAATTGTGCTTTATCTTTTTCACTCCGGCTCAATTGGAATTTTTTACCGCCTTTTTCATCCTGGATCTTAAGACTGATACCCGAGGACTGAACAACGGGCAGCGAATAGGTTCTTGGACCGGAAACAGTTTCAACATCCGCTATATATTTTTTTCCTGCCTGCGGTTTAAATTGAATCTTACCGATACCATCATGATAGCTTTTAAATGAAGCAATAGTAATTCCATCTTCTGTCCTGATGACACCGTTCACATCTACGGGTGTTCCCCATTGATCATTCGCTTTAAACCCGACAACGGTTAAAATACCATCAACCATGTTGCCGCTTTCCGGGAAAAATTGCAGGGAAATATTTTGTGCTTCCGGGTTGGCTGAAGTGGAAGTTGTTGAACCTTTAAAAACAAAAATGTTCTTTTTATAAATATAAGTCTCGTCGTAGTTCAACATCCCGGCTGTTAATGCCCTGATATAATAATTACCCTGCGGAAGTGAATCCGGAATATCAATATTTCCTTTGGCAACAGCTCCTAACGCCGGGTATTTTTGGTTGAAAATTACCCGGCCCTTATTATCGGTGAATTGCAGGTAAAGATTTGTACTCATTCCGCTGGGTTTGCCATCGCTGTATAAATAAGCTTTGAACCAGATCGTTTCACCGGCTACATAATAGTCTTTGTCATAATGAATATAAATTTTTTCAGCAGGATATTGCGTGGCCATCACATTCAGGGCTGAGTCAATTTTTTGTGCTGCCGCAGAGACATACAAAATAATGGCCAGCAAAAAAGTTCCGATCCTTTCTTTCATGATATTCAAATTGTTTCTCAAATTAGATAATAGAACATAACGGTCCGAAACGTTTACATAAACGGTATTTGAATGCCATTTTTCTGAACTAAACAGCGTTTAATTGCCTATGATTTTTTCGACATGGATCAATCTGCCGGATGCATCAAACCCTTCAACGACAATTTTCAATTTTTTACTGAAGTCATTATTATAAAACCTCAGCCGGATCGTTTTTGATTGTGTATCCGTATAAACCTCGGGGTTCCAATATAATGTTGTCCTGATATCTTCCTGCATTTTCTGCTGAACAGGCAAACTGTAGTCGGGACTGTAAAATTCTTTGGTCAGGGAATATCCGTTATAAACAACCTGGTCAAGTTTATCAATACTTCCGGGAGGACTTATATCTTTTTTTGTATAGATACTTAGGGCTCCACCCGGACCTTCGGCAGCTCCTGCTCCTATAAAACCAGGACCGTAAAATTTTATCAATGCCACTTCATTCATCGTGATCGTTTTTAATATTCCAACATATGCAGGGCTTTCATTTAAAAAAATGGCCACTTCAAAATGCTTGCCCGGGTCATGCCCCATAGGGCCCATGAGAAAAGCCGCATCGCTCATGACATCACCGCCAGCCGTTGCTCGTCCTGAGTCTTGCGTGAATTTTTTTTGATCAAATCTCTCTTTATTCGTATTATCAAAAAGGTCGAAATTCTTCCTGTTTACAAATTTGTCATCTTCAACGATCACATGATTGACAGACCTTTTGATAAAATCAAACACACTTATTGACCTGTCATTTTCAGGTTCATGAATATTGTCAAAATTCATTTTGCCCATGGATGTAAACATTCCACTGGTGTAACTCTCATTTACTTCATCAAGAGGTCTTTTGTTACTGCTTTTTGCTTTAACAACTGCCGGTTCCAGTTCCTTTGTACTGGTTACGGGAGAAATACTGCCCCGGAATCTTTTAAACATAAGATCTTCACTAAAATCCGGGATATTGTTTTCGCTATTATTACCTGCTTCAACAACAGTATAAGATAATCTCTCAACCGCAATATCGGTGGGTTGTTGATCAAAAGAAATATTTACTGTTTTTTCATTTCCCTGTGCTGTTTTATAAGCATAATTTAACCTGGCTTTTCCAAAAAACAGTAATGAATCAATGGCAAACCTGCCGCTGGCATCAACCGGCACTTCGAAATGCTGATTAACAGAATCTTCGGCATCCATAAAAACAACAAGGCTGCCACCGGATACGGCTGTATTGGTTTTTGCATCCCTGATATTCCCGTTTATAGTGATCAGGTATTTGTCTTCCTGTTTTCTTTCGGGAAATGCCCCGGCAAAAATTTCTTTCCATGAAAACCGGCTCCAGCCATGGATCAGCATCAGGTTATCCAGGGCTTTTTGTCTTGTTGAATCTTTCCTGTCCTGGAAATACCAGGCGGGGTTATAGATCTTTCCTTTCAGATCATCTGTAAGCAAAAGTTTGGTGATAATATTTTCCCTGGCAATAACCGGCGAGATCTCTGCATCCGTAACTGCAACAGAAATGCTGCGCTGGGCGCCTTCCGGGAAATTGATCTCAAAAATATTTTCTTCTCTTGGGGCTATTCCTTTTTTTACAATTTCTATCCCGGCATTTGATTCATATTCTCCATTGTTCACAAAGGTCAATCTTTCTGCCAGCGGCCTGCCGTCTTTACTAAACATTGTAAAATGTAAAATGCCGGAGGGAAGGCTGTCGGTCAGCAAGTGCCCTTTAACGGAAAAAAAGCTTTCGAAATTGATCTCCGTTTCGTACACGATCATGTTATTCATCCTGGCCACCAGCAATAGTTTATCGTAGTTATCTTTTTCTTTTTTGCTCCGGCTCAGCAAAAACATCTTTCCACCCTTTTCGTCTTCTACTCTAAGGTTTATCCCGGATGATTGAACTTCCGGCAACGGGAAGAAACTGGTTTGACCATTATACATTATAGCCGCCATATATTTTTTCCCGTATTGAGGTTTGATCTGAACCTTCCCGATACCATCATGATATGTTTTGAAGGAAGCCAGGTTCACCGAATCATCCATTCTGATGATCCCGCTGATCTCTACCGGCATCCCTGATGAATCAACCGCTTTAAAAACAACTGCAGATGATATTCCATCTACCAAATAACCGCTTTCAGGAAAAAAGCGGACAGACAACGGAGGCAACTGGGGTGCAGAAAAGCTATTACCGGTTTTATCGGCAGGGTTAAAAACAAAAATATTTTTAGAATAGAAAGCGTCCTGGTTCGCATCCAGCATGCCCGGGGTTAATGCCCTGATATGATAATATCCCTGTTGAAGGGAGTTGGGAAGTTCAATTTCACCTTTTATGGTAGCGCCTTTTACGGGATATTTTTTACGATTGATCACTTTCCCGTCCGGCTCTATCAGCTGGAGATAAAAATTGTTGCTGAATGTTGCGGGCAAACCGTTGCTGTACAAATAAGCCTTGAACCAGATCGTTTCACCAGCCACATAGTATTCCTTGTCGTAGTGGACATAGACTTTTTCTATGGGGTAACGTGTAGCCAGGGCATTCAGCGCAGAATCTATATCCTGGGCGGTTAATTGTATTCCCTGTATTACAAAAAGGAACAGTAGTGGTGTTAATTTTTTCATTTTCTTTTCCGCGGCGTGCCGCCTTATAAAGATAGTTTTTATATTCATTAAGCTGCATACAGGTAAACATGATCCCGGGTCTTGAAAAGACTTTTAATTTATGCTGTCATCGAACTTTGTTCCCATCAGGGATCTGAATTCCGGTATTCCTTCTTTCATTTCAGCTTTTTCTCCAAATATGTTTTTCAGGTTTTTATTCATTATACCAAGTACCAACTTTAGTTCATCTTCTGTTTTTACTTCTCCCCTGTAGACTTTTTCTTTATTCCCATTATCCCTTTCTACAAAATGAGCCCATTCATATTCTCCATTCTTTTTCTTTTTGGCCAGAAATTTATACCTCCCTGTGCCCGGGATAACGCCGCTTACAACAGTTATGGCTATCTCTTCGCCTTTTTCAATATTCATTACAGCAAACTGTTCCATTATTTTTTGTTTAAAATTAAACTTATTTCATTAATGCTGTTTCCCAGCCTGCAGTTATACCGGCACAATCAGTAAATTGCAATTTTCCATATGGCTTTCAATTTATATACCCCCTTTCCCCCCGCCGGCGACCAGCCGGATGCTATCCGTCAATTGACGGAAGGGATCGTGAATGGCGAAAGATACCAGACCTTATTGGGAGTAACAGGGAGTGGTAAAACATTTACGATCGCTAATATGATACAGCAGGTGCAGCGGCCTGTTTTGGTATTAACGCATAATAAAACGCTGGTCGCACAATTGTACGGAGAGTTCCGGCAGTTCTTCCCGGAAAATGCGGTAGAGTATTTTGTTTCTTATTACGATTACTACCAGCCGGAAGCCTATATGCCCGTCAGCGATGTGTATATCGAAAAAGACCTGAGCATTAATGATGAACTGGATAAATTAAGATTGAGGGCGACATCAAGTTTGTTGAGCGGGCGAAGAGATATCATTGTTGTTGCCTCCGTTAGTTGCATTTACGGTATGGGAAATCCTACGGATTATGAGAATGGGATCATCCGCATCAATAAGGGCCAGGTGATCTCAAGACAGGCTTTTCTTCATGCACTGGTCAATTCCTTATACAACAGAACGACATTGGAATTTAACCGGGCCACTTTCCGGGTGAAGGGTGATACCGTTGACATTAATCTTCCTTATGTTGATTATGGTTATCGTATCACTTTCTTTGGCGATGAAATAGAAGAAATAGAAAGTATCGATGTCGTGACAGGAAAGCGGATCGGCCTGATGGAAAATGCGGCCATCTTTCCTGCCAACTTATATGTGGCTCCAAAAGATATCCTGCAACAGGTTATTTATGAGATACAGGATGAAGTAGCGGCGCAGGCAGAATATTTTAAAAAAGAAAAAAAATATATTGAAGCGCAACGGTTAAGTGAGCGGGTGAATTATGACCTGGAAATGATAAGAGAGCTGGGTTATTGTAATGGCATTGAAAATTATTCAAGATTCTTTGACAGAAGAAGACCCGGTACAAGACCATTTTGTTTGCTGGATTATTTTCCGAAAGATTATATAACCGTCGTTGATGAAAGTCATCAAACCATTCCGCAGGTAAGCGGTATGTATGGCGGTGACAGAAGCCGGAAATTGGTACTGGTTGATTATGGTTTTCGCCTTCCGTCTGCATTAGATAACCGGCCGCTGAATTTTCATGAATTTGAATCGCTGACCAATCAAACCGTTTTTGTTTCGGCAACGCCCGATCACTATGAACTTGAAAAATGCGGTGGTGTGGTAGTGGAACAAGTGGTAAGGCCAACGGGTTTGCTGGAACCTCCTATTGAGATCCGGCCGAGTGTAAACCAGATAGATGACCTGCTCGAGGAAATTGATAAGCGGGTTACAAAAGGTGACCGGGTGCTGGTAACAACCCTGACGAAACGAATGGCGGAAGAAATGGATAAATACCTGCAGCGTATCAATATCAAATCAAAATATATACACAGCGAAGTGCATACACTGGATAGGATAGAGATACTCCGTGAACTTCGTTTGGGAAAAATTGATGTATTGGTTGGCGTAAACTTATTGCGTGAAGGATTGGATCTGCCCGAGGTTTCATTGGTTGCCATTCTGGATGCAGACAAAGAAGGTTTCCTGCGAAATGAAAAGAGTTTAACCCAGACAGCGGGTCGTGCTGCAAGAAATGTTGACGGTCTTGTTATTTTCTACGCAGATAAAATGACAGAGAGCATGCAAAAGACGATCGATGAAACCAACCGGCGCCGCGAAAAACAAATTGCCTTTAATATAGAACATGGAATTACTCCAACCACCATCATCAAATCAACCAAAGAAGTTTTTGCCCAAACCTCTGTATTGGATATTAAAGGATACGACCCGGCCAATCCTTATGCCATAGCGCCGGATGAAGACCTCGTAACAGTAGCTGCCGACGAACAGGCTGAATATAAAACCATTCCTCAAACGGAAAAGGCCCTTAGCCGGATCAAAAAGGAGATGGAGAAAGCGGCAAGGGATCTTGATTTCATGGAAGCGGCGAGGCTCAGGGACGAAATGTACCTGCTTCAAAAACAATTGACAGAGATGAAAAAATGAATGACTCGTAGTTTTACGAGTCCCCGAATGGTATTTCTGCCTGATTTGAGCAAATAATAGTCCCTGTTTATTTGAGGTTAATAATACGCTGTCTACTTTAGATGAAGAAACCACGAATCCAATATTTGAAAAATCCATAAATCCAGTATTATGAAAAAACGTGTCCGTAAAATCGCCAATTTCTTTGCCTTCAACCTGCTGTTCTTTGCTTTGTACCTGAATTTTATTCACAAAGACAAATCAGCTATTGCAGGAACCCCGCAGAGTATCCAGCAAAATGCAGCTTTCAGTGGAACTGTCCTGGTAGAAGATAGTCCGGAGCAGATCGTTGAAAAGAAAAATGAAACAACGGTTGCCGCACAGCAAACAGCTCCCGAAAAAGTTACTGAGAACAGTACTGCAGCATTGAGACTTTCGATCAATTAAGAGTAAAGCAGCGTTAATATAATCAACACCCCTCCGACCTGAGCCGGAGGGGTCGTTGTGTTTAAGCTCCTGCCGTAACAGATTGAATTCTTTACCTTAGCGGCATGGAAAAAAAAGTTTTCTTGCTCGATGCTTTTGCTCTTGTTTTCAGAGCTTATTATGCCCTGATCCGCAGTCCCCGTATCACATCAAAAGGAAAAAACACCAACGCACAGTTTGGTTTTACCAATGCATTGGTGGAACTGATCAATAAACAAAAGCCAACGCATATGGCCGTTTGTTTTGATACCTCTGCTCCAACCGAACGGCATACCGACTTTGCAGATTATAAAGCGAACCGGCAGGAAACACCGGAGGATATCAGCGCAGCAGTTCCTGATATAAAAAAGATCATTGAGGGTTTCAATATTCCCATCATCGGTATTGATGGTTATGAAGCGGATGATGTAATTGGTACGTTGAGTAAGCTGGGAGAGAAAGCCGGCTATGAAGTGTATATGGTGACCCCCGACAAGGACTATGGCCAGTTGGTTTCAAAAAAAATAAAAATATATAAACCGGCCTACCAGGGAAATGATGCAGAAATAATGGGACCCGAAGAAGTATGCGCCAAATGGAATATAAAAAATGTTGCCCAGGTAGTGGATATGCTGGGCATGATGGGTGATGCTGTGGATAATATTCCGGGCATAGCAGGAGTGGGAGAAAAAACGGCTGCAAAATTTTTGGCAGAATACGGCTCTCTCGAAAATACGCTGGCCAATGCAGATAAGATCAAAGGTGCCATGGGTGAGAAAGTGAAAAAAGGAAAAGACATGGCCATTCTTTCAAAAAAATTAGCAACGATCATTACCAATGTCCCGGTAGAATTTCATGAAGAAAATTTCAGGTTGAAAGAATGGGATAAACAAAAATTGAAAGAAGTATTTGCCGAGCTTGAATTCAGAACGCTGGGAAAACGTTTGCTGGGCGAAGAGTTTTCTGTTACTACTTCCAGGGGAGTGGTGGAAAAAGAAATACCACAGGGTGTGCAAACGGATCTTTTTGGAAACATTATAGAAAGTCAGAAGTCGGGAGTCGGGAGTCGGGAGTCAAACTCCGAACTTTCAGAGTCTTCTGAAGCCCCTCCTTCGGAGGGGTTTGGGGCGGCCGATAAAAACATCAATAACACTCCGCACAAATATGAAACAGTTGAAGGCGATGCTGCTATAAAAAAATTAGTTTCAGAATTAAAGAAACATGATGAGATCTGTTTTGATACAGAGACCACGGGTATTGATGCCAATGATGCCGAGCTGGTAGGATTAAGTTTTTCAGTAAAACCCGGCGAAGCCTGGTATGTTCCCTGTCCTGCCGATCAAAAAAGGACAAAAGAGATCCTGGCACATTTTGAATCCCTGTTTGCAGATAAAAAGAAAATATGGGTAGGGCAAAATACCAAGTATGACCTGCTTGTACTTAAATGGTATGGTATTGAACTCAAAGGAAATTTATTTGATACCATGCTTGCTCATTACGTCATCGAGCCGGATGGTAAAAGAAGCATGGACCTGCTCAGTGAAAAATATCTTGGTTATGAACCGGTGCATATTGAAGAACTGATCGGGAAAAAAGGCAAGACACAGGGCACTATGCGTGATGTGGAAATTGAAAAGATAAAAGAATATGCGGCAGAAGATGCAGATATCACCCTCCAGTTAAAAAAGATCTTTACCCCCTTATTAAAAAAGAAAGAAGTAGAAAAAGTTTTTGCTGAAGTGGAAAGCCCATTGGTGAAAGTGCTGGTGGATATGGAATTTGAAGGAATAAAAGTTGATACCGACTTCCTCAATGACTATTCAAAGGAATTGGAGAAAGACGCCAAAAAAGCGGAGGAAAGCGTTTATAAACAAGCCGGCGTTCGTTTTAATCTTGCCTCGCCAAAACAATTGGGCGAAGTATTGTTTGATAAACTAAAGCTTGACCCTTCTGCTAAAAAAACCAAAACAGGGCAATACCAAACCGGTGAAGATGTGTTATTAAAATTAGCTGTCAAAGGACACCAGATCGTTGAAGACATTCTTGTCTTTCGTGAATTGACGAAGCTGAAATCAACTTATGTCGATGCATTACCCCAACTGATCAACCGGAAAACAGGAAGGGTTCATACATCCTATGGCCAGGCCGTGGCGGTAACGGGTCGTTTGCAAAGCAATAACCCCAACCTGCAAAATATCCCGGTAAGAACCGAGAGGGGAAAAGAAATTAGGAAAGCTTTTGTTCCAAGAGACAATAAACATGTTTTGCTTTCCGCGGACTATTCACAAATTGAATTAAGGATCGTAGCATCTATCAGCGGCGATAAGAATATGTGCAAAGCATTTAAGGATGGAACAGATATTCATACTGCCACGGCATCCCGTGTTTACAATGTATCTGAAAAAGAAGTGACCAAAGAAATGCGGTATAAAGCCAAGAGTGTGAATTTTGGTATCATATACGGGCAGGGAGCTTTTGGATTGGCCGATAACCTGGGCATTTCCCGGACGGAAGCCAAAGAGATCATTGATAATTATAAAAAACAATTCCCGGGGATCCAGAAGTACATGGATGATACCATCAACTTTGCCCGGGAGAACGGTTATGTTGAAACTTTGATGGGAAGAAAAAGATGGCTGCGGGATATTAACTCTGCGAATTTTACGGTAAGAGGTTTTGCTGAACGCAATGCGATCAATTCACCCATACAGGGAACGGCAGCCGATATGATCAAACTGGCCATGCAGAAAGTGCATGCGGCTATGTTAAAAGAAAAAATGCAGAGCAAAATGCTGTTGCAGGTGCATGATGAATTGGTCTTTGATGCATTGAGGTCTGAGGCAAAGGAACTAAAGCCTTTGATCATTGAATGCATGCAATCAGCTATGAAGTTGCCACACGGTGTTCCGGTAACTGCCGATTGCGGTGAAGGCAAAAACTGGCTGGAGGCGCATTGATGAAAAAAGATATTGCTTCAAGAGAGGACCTGTTAGAGCTGGTTAGTAAATTTTATAAGAAATTGCTGGCCGATGATTCGATCAATTATCTTTTTACAGATATCGCTAAGATCGATCTTGCCCATCACCTGCCTTTGCTGGTTGATTTCTGGGATTCTGTTTTATTTCAATCCGATACTTATCATAAAAATGCGATGCAACCGCATATAAATCTGCACCAGAAATCCCCCCTGCAAGCGCATCATTTTGAGACCTGGCTCCGGTATTTTAATGAAACAGTAGATGAACTGTTTGAGGGAGAAAAAGCATTTCTCGCCAAAGAAAGAGCTTTAAGCATTGCTACAGTTATGAAGATCAAGCTGAAACAGCTATGAAAATGCTGTTCGCCGGGTAAAAAAATATTTTTGCCTGCCTGTTTGGAATTACTCCCGACATTTTTGTAGCTTTCCCATCCAAAAAAAATTATATGAAAAAAATAACCTTAATGATCTGCGCCGCCGCATTTTTATTTGCCGCCTGCGATAGCAAAAAAGAAGACAAGAAAACCGGCGAGTCCAAAGAAACCACCAACGAGGCCAAAACAGAAAAAGCCTGGATCCCTGTTGATTCTGCCATGATGGACAAATACTGGAAAGAGAACATGACGATCGGCGATCAACATAAGATGCTGGCAAAATCGGCCGGCACCTGGACAGGTGATATGACCATGTGGATGGCAGATGGCGATGCTCCTCAAAAAATGCCTACTACCACTGAAACCAAAGTGATCTATGGTGGTCTTTATGTGCAGTCAACGCACACAGGAACTATGATGGGAATGCCCTTCGAAGGAATGAGTGTCATGGGTTATGATAATATGAAGAAAGAATTCTTTTCTACCTGGATAGATAATATGGGAAGCGGCATCATGGTTAGTACAGGACAATGGGATGAAGCCAGCAAAAAATTAACGCTTACAGCTACCACGAAATGCATGAATGGCCAGGATGCTACCATACGGGAAGTTTTCACGATGATCGATGATAACAATCAAATGCTGGAAATGTATGGCCCCGATGCAAAGACAGGAAAAGAGTTCAAGACAATGGAAATTAAATACACAAGGAAAAAATAGATCATACACAATCTACTCAATAAATAAAAAACCGGAATGATCTGTTCCGGTTTTTTATTGAATCACAAAAACGATCATCGTTTAGTGTTTTTTTCATACATCTCTATCCATTGCTGCGGAGTCATCTTTGACGCAAGTTCTCCAATTAATTTATAAGGAATATTCTCAGGCTTTTTAAAACGGATACAGCTTTTACCCATATCCAATTTTCCAACTCCTGCTTTGGCATATTCATCCGTAAACCATTTCAGCAGTTTCGGATCAGCATAAACTCCCATGCTATACACGGCTATAAAATTTTTCTGCGATGCAATGCCCATAAAGGGCAAGGGCAGTTTGGGATCGCAATGATAACCGGGCGGGTAAAGAGAATGAGGAACAGAGTAACCCATCATGCCATAGCCCATTCCTTCGCTAAAGCCCTTTGGCAAATTTTTTTTGATCTCTTTGCGGAGCTTTTTCATTGCTTCCTGTCTTTCTTTGGGAAGCTCGTTGATATAATCATCAACCGTTTTTGCTTTGGACTGCATTTGTAACTTATTTTTTCTTCGCTGTCTTCTTCTTACCTGCTTTCGCAAACTTGTTATACTCCAGCGCCAGTTTTACCCAATACTCCAATTTCTTTTTTGTATTCAGCACATCAGCATCCACGAACACAAAACCTTTCATGACTTTACCCGTGAAGTCCATTGGCTTACATCCTTCTTTCTCTATCACTTCGTCATATATTGCGGGATCAAGCCTCAGCATTAATCTATCTTTTTCTACACCTAAGCACATTTTATCATTCACCATAAAACACAAACCTCCAAACATGGCTTTCTCTTCCACATTTTTATGAGTAAGAGAAATTATTTCCCTTGTCATGTCAGCCAGTTTTTCATTGTAGGCCATAAAATAATTTACTGCTGAGGGACGGAATGCAAACCGATCCTGTTTCCCTCTGTATCAATAATGACGGCCATGAAACCATATTCGGGAGATATCTCTGTTTTAGGAACCATGATCTTTCCCCCGGCCGCTTCTACTTTGTCCAGTATATTCTGCACATCGGGATTTCCATTCAAATAGATCAAGGGGCCATCCGTTCCTGATGGTTTGTGAAAACCCCCACTGTCGACCAAAGCACCGCCAACCTGTGTCATCATATCATCCAACGGAAACATCCGCATTTTTATATTGGGCAGATCCAATGAGTTAAATTTAACTCCAAAGATCGCCTCGTAAAATTTTGTTGCCCTGTCCAGATCGGTGGTTCCTATTTCAAACCAGCTGATAGCATTCTTCATGTTTTTGATTTTAGCTTTTATTGATTAATATCTTTCCCTTCTTTCAGTTTGGCAATATTTCCTTCTATAGTTTTTTTAGTGGCATCGTTCGGAGCTTGCGCCAATGCCTTGTTTGCATAGGTCAATGCTTTTGTAAAATCCCCCTTGGCTGAATAATATGACATATAGCCTGCATTCACGGTGTATATATCGCCATTCTTTTTTTGGTTGGCATCAAAAATTTCCAATGCCCTGTCCAATCTTTTCGCCGTGATCATAGAACGACCGGAACCCATATACTGATTGGGACTTGCAAAAACCAGGGCTTCATTCATGGTTGAATCTGCCTGCGGGAGTTTATTATTTTTTGTATACGCCGTGGCAAGTGTGTTTAAAGTTGAAAATGATTTCAATCCGGCGGCACGCTGGCTCCATGCCAGTGCTTCTTCCAGGTTAATGTTTTTATTCAGGCAATAGTTTGCAGCAGCTACCAGGTTTAACTGGTTAAACCCTTTTTGTCCTGTTACATCTTCACGCAGTTTTGCGATCACAATATTGTCAACATCCACGTCCACTTTAAATGGTATTGATAATTTTTCCCATTGTAAGGCGATCACACAATATTTTTCTTTCTGCTCGATGAATTCATACTTCAGGTATTCAACACTTCTGTCAAGAACAACCGGTTTTACGGTTACACGCAAGGCATCATATTTATCATCATAATAAAAACTGCCCCAGGCACCGCTTTGGTTGGAGAAAATAATGATCACGCTATCCGGCCAGACAGCCATGGACAAACCATAGGCCCCTGCTTTCAGGTTCTTTCCTTCCACTTTTACATCCTGTTCGAATGTGATGATTGTATTTTCATTGGCACCGGCACGCCAGGGCATATTATTTTTATTCGTAACCAGGTTTTGTGATGCAAATCCGTACGGTATCAATTCTCCCCAGATCTTGCCTTCCCGTTTATTTACATCGGGTCTTGAATATTTTATGCTGATGCTGGTAATGCCTACTTCTTCAGTGATCGTTGCTCTCGGGTTTCCACCGCTGGGAGGCAGGTCCATTTGCGCTTGAAGACCATTTAAAAAAAAGGTTGCCAAAATGGCGAGTGTGATGTGTTTCATATTACAATTAGTTTTTCTAAAGTTCAGTAAAATACCTTGTAAATACCTGCGAATTATTTTGCTGTTCATTTTTTTCTGCGATATTCCAGGTCATATTCAGTTGTCCATGTTTTTCCTTCATCATCGCTGCGTTCACCCAACTGCCTGACTTTGTCATCGCTAAGCTTTGTAAAAGTAAGGCGGCGCATAAAAAATTTTCCTTTAGGTCCGGTTACTTTATCGGCATAGTAAATAATTTTACCCGGGCTTCCTGTGCCCCGCAGGAATTCGGTTGTATTCCCGGTATTATCTGTCCAGGTTTGCTGCCATTGCCGGGTAGCTGCGTTAAAGGAATTAAAACTTTTTCCCGAATAAATTAAACCCTGCTGTGCCCCGGCGCTTGTCCATTCTTCAAGGATCACACAACTATCGAGTATAATACTGATCTTACTATCTCCTCCTTTATTTCCATTGGGAGCAAAGGCCTCCCAATTACCCACCCAGAAATCAAACTGCCGGAATTCGGAGCCGGAGCAGGGACGCTGTGCAATAGCATTGAAAACAAAAAATGAAAAATAAATGAATGAGTATATTTTCTTCATAACGTTGGTTTAAATAATGACAATTACCCGGGTTAACCCCGCATTTTTATTTAAAATTCAATTTACGATGATTGGTATCTTGATCTTGTCCGTTCATCACAAAAAAAATCCCCCCGATACATCGGGGGGAATAATTAATTTGAAACACGATCATCACTTGTTTCCGCCGCCGGGTGGACGGGGTGTACGCATGGAAGGTTCAAGTTTATCTTTCCAGATCGCAAACTGTTCTTCTGTCAGCATGGCTTTTAACATTTCATCCCTGGAATCTGCATATTTTTTTCTTTCTTCCATCATGGTTGCCCGCATGGCATCCCGGTCCGTTCCACCACTGGAAAATATCTCCTGCATTTTTGCATCCTGGGCTTTATACAGAGCTATCAATGCCGTGTCAAGAGTGGCTAATTTGGCCGGGGCTATTTTGAAGGCGCTATCCAGTTTTTGATGAATAACTGCCGCCCGCTGCTCGGGTGTCTGGCGCTGAAAACCGCCGCCGGGTTGAGCGGAAATGGTGGCTGCAAGGGCAAATGAAGCCAGCAGCATAAAGGACATTTTTTTCATTATTGAGTTTTTGTGATTAATAGTATGATCCGTTTATTAGGACGCTGAAACTTATAAAAACGTTCGGGGCAGGTTCATAATTTTCTGCTATGCCTGTTTGCCGGAACTGGAGTATCTTGCACCTCCTTAATTCATAAAAATCGTATGGAATACACAAAGCTTGTTGCCGTTAGCGGCCTGCCCGGATTATTTGAACTGATAAACAGTAAAACAGACGGTGCCATTGTTCGATCCCTGGAAGATAAGAGTACCCGGTTTGTTTCAAGCCGGATCCACAATTTCTCCCACCTGGAAAGTATCGAGATATATACGACCGGGGATAATATAAACCTGGTTGAACTTTTTCATGCCATGGAAAAAGATGGCGGTAAGTTACCTGATGAAAAGGATGGAGATGCTGTAAAAAAATATTTTCAAAAAGTGTATCCAGAAATGGATTTTGAAAGAGTATATGCCAGCGATATGAAAAAAATGGTGAAGTGGTTTGATGTTTTAAAAAAGAACAATGTCGAGATCAAGCTCCCTGAACCGGCTGAAGAAGATGTCCACGAAGACGAAACCACGGAAACTGCACCGGTAACAGAAGAGACCACGAAGAAGAAAAAAACAACCCGGAAAAAGAAAGCAGAATAATAAAAGGCCAAGAACAAGCTACAAGATTCAAGAAATGCATTTGATATTTGTAGCTTTTTTATTTTTTTAAAGATGTGACTATGAATTACAGTGCTGATATAAAAAAATTACCAAGGCATTTTTTAGCGAAAGATTTTGTCATTACTGATTGGAATTCACTCGAACCCTATTTTCAGAATTTGGATGAAAGGGTCCTGGACTCCGCTGCAAAGCTTGAGCAATGGTTGAAAGACGCCAGTGAACTGGAAGCAGTAATAAGTGAGGATGCCTGCTGGCGGCAGATAAGAATGACCTGTGATACGGAAAATAAAGAACTGGAAGAGTCTTTTACATTTTTCATGATGAAGATCCAGCCGGAGATCCAGTCCTGGTCCGACAAACTGAATAAAAAATTACTGGCCTGCCCGTTCACAAAAGATCTTGATCAAAAAAAATATTTCACGTACCTGAGAAATGTAAAAAAGAATGTAGAGCTTTTCCGGGAAGCGAATATCCCGATCCAGGCTGAGTTGAATGTATTGCAACAGCAGTTTGGAGTTATTTCCGGGAAGATGACGGTGGAAGTAAAGGGACAGGAATACACTTTACCGCAAGCTGCGAAATTCCTGGAAGACCCCGATCGTAACCTGCGTGAAGAAGTTTATCGTAAAATAAACGACAGGCGTTTAAAGGATAAAAAAGAACTGAATGATTTGTTTGGATCTCTTCTCAAAAAAAGAAACCAGGTAGCAGCCAATGCAGGGTTTGATACTTACACTGATTTTCGTTTTATAGAATTAGGCCGTTTTGATTACAGTAAAGAAGATTGTTTTCTGTTTCATGAAGCAGTGAAGCTGCATGTAATGCCGCTGGTTAATCAATTGTATGAAACCAAAAAGAAAAAACTGGGTTTGGAAACACTTCGTCCATGGGATATAGAAGCAGAGCCGGCAGGCACAGAACCATTACGCCCATTTAAAACCGGGGAAGAACTAACAGAAAAAACAATTGCCTGTTTTGATGAAATGTCCACGGGACCCGGTGGAAGATCCTTCTTCGGCGATTGCCTGCGAAAAATGAGAACGATGGGTCATCTCGACCTGGAAAGCAGGAAAGGCAAAGCGCCGGGTGGTTATAATTGTCCGTTGGCCGAAAGTGGCGCGCCTTTTATATTTATGAATGCTGCCGGGCAACTAGATGATGTAACCACCATGGTGCATGAAGGCGGACATGCTGTTCATTCTTTCCTGGCACATGACCTGGAATTGAATGGTTTTAAAGAATACCCGATGGAGATCGCTGAAGTGGCCAGCATGGGGATGGAGCTTTTCAGCATGGATCACTGGCAGGTATTTTTTTCTTCCAAAGAAGAATTAACCAGGGCTAAAGAACAACAACTGGAAAGAGTGATCACCATTTTCCCCTGGATCGCAACTATTGATAAATTCCAGCATTGGATCTACAGCAATCCTCAACATACAGAAGAGGAAAGAAACAACGAATGGTTTGCCATACTGGAAGAGTTCTCTTCTCCTGTTATTGATTTTACAGGACTGGACGAATACCGCCGCTATGGCTGGCAGCGGCAACTGCATCTGTATGAAGTGCCTTTTTATTATATAGAATATGGGATCGCTCAGTTAGGGGCCATCGGCCTGTGGCAGCAATACAAACAAAACCCGGAAGCCGCCATTAATAACTATATCAACGCCCTTGCCCTTGGAGGAACGAGGACCTTGCCCGAATTATTTAAAGCTGCCGGTTTGCAATTTGACCTCTCTCCCGCCCATATAAGCAAGCTGATGCTTTTTGTTAAAAACGAACTGGATAATCTTTAAAAAAGGTAGAAATACCCTAAAAAGTGACATAGGTTAAATGTGGAAATATCAGGAACAGCTCTTATATTTGATTCCCCGAACAACAAGTGCGTTTAACCGCACTTCAACATACTTACTACGCTAAAGCTTCGTAGTACGACGTAGCTACTAATCAGAGCCTTAACCAATGAGTCCCTGTGTTTCTACACAGGGGCTTTTTTATACCCTGTCCCTGAAGGAGGTCAAAGAGTCAATTAACCGAAGATGCCATGAAAACGGGACGTACAAGTGAGCAATTCTTCCACTGGAAGAATTGAGACAACAGGCGATGCCATGAAAAACAAAGCTGGCTAAATAAATAAAAGCTAACTGCTTTAAAACTTTTGGTAACAGTAATGAATCATAGATCTAAGTCTCCCCTTTAGGGCAACCGAGCCTTAGCGAAGGTTGCGAACATCGTTCAGGGGGTTTATTTACAATTTTTACAAACACCTTCTACCACCACCTCTACATGACTGGCCTGGTAGCCTTTGGGTAGTTTTATTTCAGGAGTTACCACATCATCGAGACAATAGGTGTTATGACAGCTGTCGCAAACAAAATGTATGTGATGGTCGTGGTGATGACCTTCTGAGCATTCATCTTTACAAAGTGCATAGCGGATAGAATTATCAGCGGTTGGAATAGTATGGATGATCCCCTTATCAACAAAGGTTTGAAGTGTGCGGTAAACAGTTACCCGGTCAAATCTTTCCCCTGCTTTCTTTTCAATATCGCCGTGTGCCAATGCTCCGGGTTGCTCCAGGAAAAGTTGCAGGATTTTTGTCCGGCTTCCGGTCACACTCAGGCTGTTTCGTTTCAATACTGTAGTTACCTGGTTATCCATCTGTATATTTTCCTGCTTTGTCATATTGCATTTCGGATTTATTTTTCTTTCAACAACCTTTCTGCATCTTTTATTAATTGCCTGACCTCGGTTCCTTTCAACCCGTCATAAATTTTTTTTACATCTCCGTTCCTGTCCACCAATGCCCAGAACTGTGTGTGCAAAAAATCATCGTCAATACTTTTCAGGTTATTGGCGGGGTCGTCGATCGTGTAACTGATTCTTGCCATAGTATACAAGCTGTCTTTCCTTCCGGTTAAAAAGATCCATTGGCTGGTATTCACAGCCATTGAATCAGCATATTTTTTCAATTGAGCAGCTGAATCCGTTTCCGGGTCGCAGGTATGAGAAAGAATGAGGAAACTGTTATTGTCTTTGAACCGTTCATAAACCAGTCTCATATTATTGTTCATCTTCGGGCAAATGCCTTTACAGGTGGTAAAAAAATATTCGGCCACATAAACTTTACCAAGCACATCTTTTTCTGTGATCTTGTTCCCGTCCTGGTTGATAAAAGAAAATGGTCTTACATAACTGACCGGCGGCGAACTCCTCTTACCGATCAGGGGATTAGCGGCTATCAGTAACAAATAGAATGCAGCAGCCAGAACTATAAAGAAACTGGTATAAAAAAATGTCTTTTTTGAAATAGTTAATTTTTTTCCGAAAGCCTTAAACTCAAGATCGCCTTTAAGAAAAGATCCTTTTTTTGAAATCGTAGTCATATTACTGCAAAGTTACGTTTCAGTCCTGATAATTCTTTTGCAACCACGTTGCTTTTTTGTATCTTTGGGGCTTCATGAGATACAAAATAAACTGGGATGCCCTGGGAATTGCCACTTCGATGGTCTGTGCCATTCACTGTGCATTGTTGCCATTGTTTCTTACCAGCCTTCCGCTATTTGGCATCAACATAATTCACAACATTTTATTTGAAGCCAGCATGATCGGGCTGGCCTTTTGTATAGGTGCTTATTCCCTTTACCATGGTCATAATAAACATCATCACAATTGGCTGCCTCTGATCATCTTTTCTTTCGGGTTTGTTTTCCTGGTATTGAAACAATTTTTTGCAGAATATGAAACCTGGCTGCTGATCCCGGCTGTCATATTGATCATTTCCTCCCATCTTTTGAATTACCGGTTTTGCCGGGTGCACAATCATGCACATGCTAATGATTGTGACCATTAAGCAAACAATCTATCCATCTAGCCATCTTATCCTCCAGAATTATTGGGGACAAATCAGGAAAGACTCAACAATCAAGAATCAACACTCAATGATCAAGTCATTTCGGGGAGTAAGGAATTTTCGAACAGACTTGCTTATTGAATATTGAGTGTTGATTATTGAGTCTTTTTTTTCAAGTTCTTGGCACTGAAAAACTGGATTGCCGTATTTTGAATTACCTTGGATAAAAGTTCAGCAATGAGAAAATTATTTTTTGCATTTTTTCTCCTCACAAGTTCCCTGGCATTTGCCCAATCAAAAGACGAATTATCCATCCGGAAGATATTAGACAATCAAACTGCAGCATGGAACCGTGGAGATATTGATGGATTTATGAATGGTTACTGGGAAAGTGATTCCCTGATGTTTATTGGAAAGAGCGGAGTTACCTATGGCTGGTCCAATACATTAAAGAATTATAAAAAGAACTACCCGGACACGGCAGCGATGGGCAAGCTTGCTTTTACACTGATCGAAGTAAAAAAATTATCAAAAGAATATTATCATGTAACCGGTAAATGGTTCCTGAAACGTTCCATTGGGGATATTGGCGGCCATTATACTTTGTTATTCCGGAAAATAAATGGCCGCTGGGTTATTATTTCAGATCATAGCAGTTAATACAAAATCAAATTAACCTGTTAACTGCTTTTCCATGTATTATATAAATACCGGATCAATAAAACAAGAGTAATAAGCATCCCGGCATAAAAAAGAATGGTATAAATAAGCGGCTTGCCGTTCGTATATCCCAGTTCATAATAAATACCCGCCGTGGCACAGGCCATCATCCAGAGCAAAACCAGGCAAACCGAGTTAAGCACTTTCAACAAAAATTTTTTTACATCCGGGTCCCAATTGGGTGGCATGGGCTGATTTTAATGAAAACAAGTTACAGTATTTTAGAAGCAGATCAGGAAACCGTTTAGCGAAGAAGAAGGTTTTTAAATTCCAGTGAATCGCCATTGAACACATTGAAATCAACCGGGGAGTTTATACCATTCACCCTGCCTTCCTGGCTGTGTTGCCAAAAGATCCAGCCCCGTTTGATGCGGGGTTGATCGGGTTGATAATAATGCGCTATCCATAATGGGTATTTATCAAAATCGCTGCCGAGGTAGCGATTGTAAAAATCAATATTGGTATAAATGACCGGTTTTACCTGGTAATAATTTTCCACCACGTCCAGCCATCTCTTTGCTTCTTTTTTTACTTCGGCTGCTGTGGCCCCATTTAATTGTTCAATATCCAGCACCGGCGGCAGGTCTCCGGTTTCCAGCTTTGCTTTATCAATAAAATTCTCTGCCTGCATTCTCCCATCTTTTGATCCGACAAAAAAATGGTAGGCCCCGCAGATCATCCCGTTTGCTTTTGCTTTTTTCCAGTTCCGGCCAAATTGCGGGTCTGTGTTACCAATACCTTCCGTGACCTTGATATAAGCAAAGCCCAGTTGTATCGCTTTTACTTTCATAGTCCTCACTTCTTCCCAGGCTATCATCTCCTGGTATTTGGAAACATCAATGCCGTGTATAGAATAACTTTCAGGAATAACGATGCCGAATTCAGGGTATCGTGTGAATTTTACTTTGCGATAGTTATACCATTTCAAAAACAGGTACCCCGCAACAACCAGTATGGCTGCTGCTAAAGCAGAAAAAAAAAGCCGTCGGATGCGTTTCTCTAATTTCCGGGAAGCCATATTGAGCAGAGGAAGTGGTGAATCCTGGTAACAAATATAATCTGCGGCTTTAAAGAAATTTGTTAATTCATCGCCTTCTGGAATAAAAGCTATCTTGTCTTACCTAGAAAGAAACCGACTCGCTGCATGAATGCATTCTCTATTTCCTGGTCTGCTTACCAAACTATCCTATTTGCCTGGATCGGCCTGGCTGTATTGATCTTTTTTCTTTTATTGAAAATTACGGCGCCTTATGGCCGTCATACATCCACAGGTTGGGGAGTATTGATATCAAACCGGTATGGATGGTTGCTGATGGAATTACCGGTGCTGGTTATCTTGTGTTTTTTTCTTATCCCGGCTTATGACAGGGTCTCTTCCGTTTCCTGGATCATGATCGCTTTGTTTTGTTTTCATTATTTCAACCGGATCTTTATTTTTCCTTTCCGTCTCCATACCAAAGGAAAAAAAATACCATTGGTCATTGTTGCATCAGGTATCTTCTTTAATCTCGTCAACGGGTTTTCGCTGGGTTATTATTTTGTTCACTTTGCAACTTATGCCAATGAATGGCTTACTGATATTCGTTTTATTACCGGGCTGGTTATTTTTATTACAGGCATGCTGATCAACTGGAAGGCAGATAATATGCTTATTGGTTTGCGTAAACCCAATGAAACACATTATGTAATTCCCAAAGGATGGTTATTCAATAAGATCAGTTGTCCCAATTTGCTGGGTGAATTAATAGAATGGATGGGGTTTGCTATCCTCTGCTGGAATCTTCCGGCTTTAACTTTCTTTATCTGGACAGCCGCCAATTTAATTCCCCGGGCATTATCACATCACAAATGGTATAAAGAAAAATTTGAAGAATATCCCACCGCGAGAAAGGCTATTATCCCATTTTGTATCTGATGATTTTTCTCTGTTTTCTCAAAATTGAAGAATTTCAACACAGAGTTACGGAGAAACGGAGTTACACAGAGTGTTGATCTCAATTTTATTATCTCTGTGTAACTCAAATCCTCTGTATCTCTGTGTTGAAAAAATTTTTTAGCCAAGAATTCTCAGCTTCGCATAATTCAGCATGATCTTTTTTTCTCCATTATGCTCAAACTTTACAGTAGCGATCGGATTATGTGCGGCACCTTCTACTTTCAATACTTCACCAAAACCAAATTTCTGATGTTCTATTTTTTGCCCGGCCTGCAGATCAGAAGTATCGCTGGCCACAAAATCAGGGGAAGGAATATGTTCTTTTACTTTTGCAGGTTGACCTTTGGGAGGTAAATAAGAAGGTGTTGATTTGGTTACCGCAGGACCAGAATTATAATATGTCCCTGATTGCTGGCTCACTTTCCCGGATTCTCCATCATCAACATATTTCCCTTTCATCCGGTCAAATGCAGAACCCCTGCCCCATTTACTGCCACCCACCTGGTTCTTGGCGCCGCCGCCCGCAAAGCTTCTGTCCATATGCTGTTCCGGGATCTCTTCTATAAAACGGCTTGGCTCATTCTGCACCAAACTGCCAAAGCGATACCGGGTATTGGCATAAGTGATCCACAATTGTTTCTTTGCCCTTGTTATAGCTACATAAAATAATCTTCTTTCTTCTTCCAGTTCTTCTCTTGTATTGATAGACATTGCATTGGGAAAAAGCATTTCTTCCAACCCGGCTGCAAACACACAACTAAACTCCAATCCTTTTGCGGCATGAATGGTCATCAGCTTCACCGTATCAGCATCGGGATCTTTTTCATCGGCATCGGTCAGCAAAGTGATCTGTTGTAAATAAGAAGCAAGACTTTTATCGACCAGTTCCCCGTCTTCATTATCGGGACTTTCTGTCCATTCTTTAATGGAGTTTAATAATTCCTGGATGTTCTCGTATCTCGCCACACCTTCGGTGCTTTTATCATTGAATAGTTCTTTGATCAGGTTTGTTTGCTTGCCAACATGGAATGCCACTTCATAGGCATTTTGTTTTGTCAGCATGCTGGCAAAACTTTTTATCATGGTCACAAACTCTTCTATCGCAGTAAAGATCCCGGCCTTGAAACCAAATTCGTTTGCTTTCTCCAGCACATCCCACATGCTGATATTATTTTCGTTGGCAGATAAAACTAATTTATCAATCGTTGTTTTACCGATTCCCCTTGCCGGGTAATTGATGATGCGTTTTAATGCTTCTTCATCTTTTGGATTTACAATAATGCGGAGATAAGCAACAATATCTTTTATTTCTTTTCTCTGGTAAAAACTGATGCCTCCATAGATCGTATAGGCAATACCCATTCTTCTCAATGATTCTTCAAAAGCCCGGCTTTGCGCATTGGTGCGGTACAAAATGGCAAAATCCTTATTGCTGTAATGGTTACGCAGTTTTTGTTCCTGGATACTGTCCGCCACAAATTTTCCTTCATCATTATCGGTCATCGTCCGCACCAGTTTTATCTTTTCTCCTTCTGCATTCTCGGTGAAAAGATTTTTCTCGATCTGGCTTTTATTATTCTTAATTATTTCATTGGCCACATGCAGGATACTTTGTGTGCTGCGGTAGTTCTGTTCCAGCTTTACCACTTTTACTTCATCATAATCTTTTTGAAACTGTAATATGTTTTCAATGGTAGCTCCACGAAAACTATAAATGCTTTGTGCATCATCACCCACCACGCAAACATTCTCATGCATGGCGCCAAGCAATTTAATGATCTCGTACTGTGCCGGGTTGGTATCCTGGTACTCATCAATTAAAATGTATTTGAACTTCCTTTGATACTTTGCCAGGCTTTCCGGAACATTTTTCAATAATTCATAAAATTTCAGCAACAGGTCATCAAAATCCATGGCCCCGTTCTTAAAACAACGTTTGGCATATGCATCATATATCTGTGCAATAGCCGGGCGGTTGCTGCGCATATCTTCCTGCTGGATGGCATAATCATTCCTGTATTCCTCCGGGCCTACCAATGCATTTTTGGCTGCTGATATCCTGTTGTAAACGATATTGGGTTTGTAGTGCTTGTCATCAAGGTTCAGTTCGTTGACGACTGTTTTTACTACAGATTTTGAATCGTCAGTATCATAAATGGTAAAGTTGCGGGGGTAACCAATTTTTTCGGCTTCAAAACGGAGTATCCTGGCAAACACAGAATGGAAAGTACCGATGTATAGATTCCGGGCTTCGTTATTCCCCAGGATCTTTTCCACCCGCTCTTTCATTTCTTTGGCGGCCTTGTTGGTAAAAGTCAGTGCGAGGATATTGAAAGCATCAACACCATTTGCCATCAGGTGTGCCACCCTTGTGGTCAAAACTTTTGTTTTACCACTGCCCGCACCGGCCACGATCATCAACGGTCCGTCAATATGGAGAGTGGCTTCTTTCTGACGGTCATTCAACCCACTTAAATAATCAATCATTTCCGCTTGTCACCCTGAGTTTAGCGAAGGGCAATCATGGGCACAAGGTACGAAGCCTGCCGGAAGGAGTTTCAACCATCCTGTTAAAGCTGTGCCGGTTCGACCGGGTATGATAATTGAAGGCTCTCTTGCCGGATATATGTACTTTTATACACTAAATGTTTCAATCATGAAGTATAATTTAAAATCCTTTGCATCACTTGTATTGTTATCAGTCATTATATGGTCCTGTAATACTAAAAGCAAAACAGATGAACCGGGAAAAACAGACAGTACGGGTACCAATGTGGCCGGCCCCGGTGATGGAAATAGCTACGATACAAATTTTGTAGTAGAAGCGGAGTCCTTTGCCGACCTGCAAGTACTCCGGTACCAGGTGCCGGGCTTTGCCGGTTTAAGTCTTCAGCAAAAACAACTGGCTTATTATTTATATGAAGCTGCATTGTGCGGCCGTGATATTATTTATGACCAGAAAAGTAAGTATGGTATCCTTCTTCGTAAAACACTGGATGATGCTTACGGCACTTATAAAGGCGATACCAGTTCGGTTGACTGGAAAAAATTTACGGAGTATTGCGGACGGGTATGGTTCAGCAACGGCAATCATCATCATTATGGTAATGAAAAATTTATTCCTGCCTGTTCATTTGATTATTTTTCTTCCGTTGTAAAAAATTGTGACACAGCTTCCCTTCCACGGGATGCCGGTGAAACGGTGCAGGCTTTTTTAAACCGCATCAAACCCATTTTGTATGATATGAAGCTGGAGCCCAAAGTCGTGGACCTGCGGCCGAATATTGATAACGTAGTTGCTTCTTCAGTTAATTTTTATGAAGGGGTCACTCAAAAAGAAGTGGATAGTTTCTATGCAAAGTTTCCAATGGAAGCTCAACAACGTTCATGGGGACTTAACAGCAAGCTGATGAAAGAAAATGGTACCGTCGTGGAAAAAGTTTGGAAAGTGGGGGGAATGTATACGCAGGCTATTGAAAGAATTGTTAGCTGGCTGGAGAAAGCAGCTGCTGTGGCAGAAAATCCAGAGCAGAAAAAAGCATTGGAACTACTGGTGCAGTATTACAGATCCGGCGATCTCGCCACTTTTGATGATTATAGTATTGCCTGGGTAAATGATATCAACAGCCGCATAGATGTGGTGAATGGTTTTATCGAGGTTTACCTTGATGCTATTGGTAAAAAAGGAAGTTTGGAAAGTGTGCTGTCTTTGAAAGACCTGGAAGCAACCAAACGCATTAAAGCAATCGCCGACCAGGCGCAATGGTTTGAAGATCATTCACCCTTGATGGAAGAACATAAAAAGAAAAGTGTAAAAGGGATCACGGCAAAAGCAATTACCGTTATTGTCCAAAGTGGTGATGCGGCTCCGGCCTCATCCATTGGCATCAACCTTCCGAATGCAGAATGGATAAGAAAAGATCATGGTTCCAAATCCGTTTCGCTCAGCAATATTATTTATTCGTACAATGTAGCAGGCGCTAAAAGCGGTTTGCTGGATGAATTTGCATTGAATGACACCGTAAAAATGAGAATGAAAAAATGGGGAGCCGTTGCTGCCGATCTTATTACAGATATGCATGAATGTATCGGGCATGCTTCCGGCCAGTTAAACCCCGGGGTAGAAACAACCGATAAAACGCTGAAGAATTATGCCTCTTGCCTCGAAGAAGCAAGAGCTGACCTGGTGGCTTTGTACTACATACCTGATCAGAAAATGATCGATATTGGCGTCGCTCCTTCAATGGAAGTAGGCATGGCCGCCTATGACAACTATATGATGAATGGACTGATGACACAGCTTACCCGGCTAAAACCAGGAGACCAGGTGGAAGAAGCTCATATGCGCAACCGGCAAATGAATGCAAAATGGGTGTTTGAAAAAGGAAAAGCCGATAAGGTTGTTGAGTTTGTAAAAAAAGACGGCAAAACATATATACGCATCAACGATTACAAAAAATTGCGGACACTGTTTGGACAGTTATTAAGAGAGATCCAGCGCATCAAATCAGAAGGTGATTTCAATGCTGGGAAAAACCTGGTAGAAACTTATGGCGTAAAAGTAGATGCCGCCCTGCATAACGAGGTATTGCAGCGTTATAAAAAATTAAATCTGAAACCATATCGTGGTTTTATCCAACCCCGGTTGGTACCCGTGATGGACGGAGATAAAATAACAGATGTAAAAGTGGAATACCCGCAAAGTTTTTTCCAGCAGATGATCGAGTATGGTAAAAAGTATTCGTATTTGCCGATTAAAAATTAAAATCTATATAACTGAATCAATTACTCCTTTAATTTCTTTTACAATATCTGTGTAAGTGTTATCTCTATCCGGACTGGACGAGATCCACTGAATTATGCTTTGTTTATCCCGCTGTGCTCCTTGCAATTGCATGAAATCAAGGCCTTCAGTATCGCAAGGACGCACAAAAATGGGAATCGCTTTTATGTCATCACCTTTTTTATATCGATCACGGATCATTCCCAATTCCTGTTCCCATATATAATCTGAATAAAGAAAATCGGAACTTATCATCAGCAAAACAATATCGGCAGACTCCAATTGTTGTTTGATGGTATTGTCCCAGTTCTCACCCGCCAAAATTTTCCGGTCATGCCATGTTTCGATACGACCGTTACGCTTAAGCATAGTGAAATGTTTCTCCAGTTCATTTTTATAGATTTCATCTTTATGTGAATAAGAAAAGAAAACGCGGAGCTTTCTTTTATTATCTGTTGAAAGCAGGTTAATGGTCATAAAATCAAGCTTAACCCTTGCCTGTGTTTGCGTGCAGGTACCAAAATAATTATTGACTGAAATATTTTGGATCGTTTCTTTTACATCAAAATAGTTATAGCCATTTGTGCATAATTGCACATCATCCTGTAGAAGATTAATTAGTATTTCCGGGGTTAACCGGTCTTGTAAACGGATTTTCCCAGGTAGCTCTTTTATAATAGCTCTGGGGCCCCTTCTTTTTAACTGTTTCTCTTCTTCTGATTCTTTCGTCTTTTCCTGTTTAGGAATTTCTGTTAATGCAAAAAAATAAAACAACTCTTTGGCCACCTCCGTTTTGCCCTTTTTATCTTCTATATGAACCATTACCTGTCTTTTATCAGTTACATAATAAGCCAATACCTGAAGAGTATCTTTCTTTTTCTGTTCTTCGGTTTTATTCGTTGTATCTCTATTCAGCTCATAACTAAAAAGTAACCCATATTTCCAGTAGGCGCTGTTATCTTTAGCATATTTGCCATATTCGGAAATAAATTTGAAAAACCTTCCTTCATGTATAAAATCAGCAAATTGCAAACTAAACGTAAATGGCAATAGCTCTAAGAGCACCTGTTTAAAGCTGTGCCTATATTCGGCCAAAAATTGCGGAATAATATAGTATTTATCATTCACGTCATCTTTTTCATCCTTAAAAGGTTGTTTGAAAATGAGCCTAAATTCGCTCATAAGATTAATAAAAATATCCGCTTTTTCTGTCGACCCGGTTTTTTGTTTTAGCTCTTCCAGACTGAGTTTACCGTTTTTATTTCGTTTAAAATCGTCGTTTAAAACTGTTTGGTATATCCAATCTGATAAAACCGGAGGATTGGGAAAAACATAGTCTTTCAAAGATTCTATTTCCCGGAAGCAAATGATATTGCCAGTGAACTCTAAGTATTGCAGCAGATAGGCAAACATACTGTCTTCAAAGTCTTTTGCGTAAACCTTCTTAAAATTTTCTTGTTTAATATTTATTTCCATTATTGGGTCATCGTCTAATATTTTTTTTATTTCTATAAATTTCTCGGGCAGGTCAACTATCTGCCTGCAATGTGCAATCATTTTTTCGTGTAATACCCCCAGGAAGAATTGATTTTGAAGATTATTTTTCTTTTTTTCAAATAATGATTTTACATCAAGTGAAAAAACATCCTGTAATCCAAGTTGGTATTTTTGCAGTTTGGCGCTTGAAGGATAAGCAATTTCATCCGGCGTGAAGTTTTTGTCATCTTTATAGTCCGTAGTTATCCATCTATTTTGAACTAATATCAAGGGAGTGCCATATTTACCGTCCGTTTTTTCTTTGGCGAAATGTCTTGCCGTACCCAGCCAGTAAGCATAATCCTGTTCTGTCTCTTTATTATTACGCCAGAGCACTACATAAAAATCTTTGGGTCTCAAAAACAAGTAATGAAAGCCGTGATGGTATGACTGACCTCCAAAATCCCAAATAGTTGCCAGATAATCAGTACCGGGTATTTTATATTTAGATGTTTTGGTTCCATGTGTTTCCTTTTCCTTTTCCACATAAGCTTTGCCATCAAAATAATTCAGCAATTGAGATTTGCCAATACGGCCAGCTCCAATAATATTCAGTTTCAAATGCAGGTTAGTTGCTTTTTTTTCCTGTTGTTGTAAACTTTTAATATATCCTAATATTGCCTGTTTATCTGAAAAATCATCAAATGGAACTCCTTTAACAGGGTTATTTTTTAAATTAATTTTTTTAAGTTTTTCCAATAACCGAATACTCAGGTTATCCATTTTGCTGATTTGATTATAGGAAAGATCCAATTCTAAAAGATTTATCAAATTTTGAAGACCTTTTATTGAACGGATTTGATTAAAAGAAAGATCAAGGTTTGAGAGTTTTGTCAATTTTTCAAGTCCTTTTATTTCGCGGATTTGATTTAAAGATAAATTCAGGTTTGAAAGTTTTGTCGATTTTTCGAGTCCTTGTATTTCACCGATTTTATTTTCAGAAAGATCGACGTATGAAAGTTCTGTCAATTTTTCAAGTCCCTTTATCTCACTGATTTGATTGTTATATAGATCCAAATCGGAAAGGGTTGTTAATTTTTCAAGTCCCTTTATTTCACTGATTTGATTTCCCCAAAGAACAAGATTTGAAAGTTTTGTCAATTTTTCAAGTCCCTTTATTTCGTGGATTTGATTTGAAGATAAATTCAGGTATGAAAGTTTTGGCAATTTTTCGAGTCCTTGTATTTCACTAATCTGATTCGAATCAAGAAATAAATCCTCTATATGATTAAGCTCTTCATTATTTAATTCGGAGGGGATCACTTTAAGAGAAAGTTCTGATAAATCTAAAAACGTTTCTCCTTTATCATTGATGCACTTTTCTATCCTTTGAAGGGCTTCCGGCGGAGTTTGTATACTATCTGCCATAGGAAAGGTTGGTTCATTCAATTGCTAATATAACAATAAAAATACTTGTAGCACTTATCAGACATTTCTTATTGGGGATGATACACTCTTTCTGCTGTTTTCATTACCTCCTGTTTATCCAGCGTCATATGCTTGGTCTGCTGGTTTTGAAACAACGTCATCTGGTCTTTAAAATGCGGTGAATCCGGATGCATGGAAGCCCCGAAAGTGTTCACCGATTCAATAATAGGTAAGCTGCCATCTTTAGGATAACGGACAAAACAGATATACGCATCACCGCCTGTTACTTTTCGCATACCATTTTTCCAGGGTTCAGAAAATGTCGGTGTAAGCACATCCGGGAATCCCCAGGCCGGGCGCACATCATCACCTCTTACCAGTTTCTGTACATCTCCAAGTACCAGGTCGGTTCTGCCAAAATGCTCCATCATGTAATGATAAACGTATTGGAAAGCTTCGGCAGATTCGAGCTTTGTCAATTGTCTTGAAGGAACCCCGGCAAGTTTTTTAACGACATAATGATAGACCAATAAGAAGATAGCCGCTCCTTTACTGGTGATGATCGCCTTCCGGTCCCAATTCTGAAAATTGGTAATGATCGCCTTTAAAGCCGGCTGTGCATCGACATCCATGGACAGCATGGTATCAATGCCGTAGGTGTATTGCAATTGCCGGGGTAGCTGCTGATCAAATTTGATCCGCTTGAATGTATTGTAATCGATCTTGCCGGTATTGTATAATAATTCCGTTACCCGTTTGCTGCGGTTATTATGATAAGTTTCAAAGCCATCGTTTTTATCAAATTTATTTTTGTCCAGGTTATACGCAGGTTCGGTAGCTAAAAAAGGAGCGTGGTTGTTATTGAATAAATAGCCTGATGGGGGATTGATGTATTGTGGCAATTCTGTTATCGGTTTAAACTCTGTCCACAACGTTGCAGAAGTATTCCCCGGCAACGTGCTTTTCCAATGATAAGCCGTATCGGGGTTTCGTCTTGGCATTTTTCCATTGCTGATATAAAAGATCGTATCGTACCTGTCGGCATACATAATATTGAACATCGGCAGGCTCATCATGCTGACTGCTTTATAGAACTCCGTGAAATTTTTTGCTTTATTCATCCTGTACCACTCTTCCAATGCTTTTATATCCATGGTGGCCGGCAAGCGAATGGAAAATACACCCTTCTCTGTTTTTAATGTTGCACCGTATTTACTCCAGTATATTTTTTTGCCGATAGCAACAGGGATTCCTTTTACATGGAGACTGACTTTGTCTTCTTCCAGGCTGATCCATTGCCCGTCGAACTTATATTGATCTTTATTGGCAGGATTTATTTCCAGCTGGTATATATCCAATTTATCCTGGTAATTATTGGTATGCGCCCAACCCAGGTATTCATTGGTGCCATGGAATATTAAACAGCCGCCGGGAAATAAACCGCCCAGCATATTCCATCCCTGTTCGCTTTGTACATGTGCTTCATAAAAAGCAACAGGACCGGTATTCGGCTGATGGGCATTGATGGCAAGAAATGATTCTCCAGTTGTTGTTTTTGCAGAGTTCATGGAAAAAGAATTCGAACCCTGGGGATTAAAACCCGGAAGGGTTGCTACTTTACCACCCAATATCTGGGGCAATGCATTATCAACACCGCAAAAAAGACTGATGGAAAAAACAACTGCTGTTATGTATTGCTTCTCGTCAAGCGGGAAAGCATGTTTATAAATTATTTCACCGGGATGAGCTTTGGCATAAGCATTCAAACCGGCTACATATCCTTTTATCAATGCCAAAAAATCGGGACTGAGTGTATTCCATTGTTCATTCACCGTTTTGCGGATGCGGAGCAGGTTGATGACATAGTCGGCTTCAGCGCCTTTTTTACCAAGACCGGTTCCAACCAATGCTTTTCCTGAAAGAGCAACCAACTGTAATGTTTCAAAATCATCTTCGGCATGTGCCCAGGCCAAACCATAAGCCACTTCGGGGTCAGTTGGCGCAAAGATGTGTGGCACACCAAAACTATCACGGGCAATGGTGATATTAGAGGGGTTGATCTGTCCAAATGACCGCAGATCAAGGATAAGGAGAAAGATGAACAACTTTTTCATTGAGGAAAAATAAAGAAATTATATTTAATTATTATAGGGGTTTGGAAACGTCTTAAATAAAATTGAACTTATATTATTATATTGGTATTTGAAACTTAAATTAAACCACCCGAACCAAAACATGGAAGTCCACCATTCACATCACCCGACCCATAAAAAGAAATGGACAGAATATTTGCTGGAGTTCTTCATGCTATTTCTTGCTGTGTTCTTAGGCTTTGTTGCCGAAAACATCAGGGAAAAATCGGTGGAGAGACACCGTGAAAAAGAATATATCGTCTCTTTGATACAGGACCTAAAGACTGATACCGCTAATCTTACACGTGTTATCCGGCTCTATAAAAAACAGCATAAGAACCAGGACACCCTGTTGATGTTATTTGATTCTCTTGATCTGGGATTCAACAAAAATTTTGTGAGGCTGTTGGGGAGTATAGAAGGGTTTCCGGATTTCATTTATACGGATGCTACCATACAGCAGCTAAAAAGTTCGGGTGGCTTCCGGCTCATCCGGAATAAAAAAGCAGTAGATAGTATTAATGCTTATACGTCTGCTGTTAGTCGAACCTATATCAACACAAATGATCTTGGAACATTTCTGCATGAAATGAACAGTTTCAATTTTGATTTTTTTAATTACCGTGCTATGAGCAAGGCCTTTAGAAATGGGATGAGCTTTGACGAAATGCAGGCTGCCAGAATAGATATTCTTATTTCTCACGATAAGGTAATTCAGGAGAAGTTCTTCGGAAAAATCGCCCAAATGCAAATGCTAATGTCAACTGTCCTGCAAAGCAATTTCATTCCGTTAAAAGCACAGGCCGGACGGCTGATCATTTTTTTGAAAAAGGAATATCACCTGGAAAATAAATAAATCATAGACGTACAGCATCCGCACCGCCCATAAAAAGCATAGAGAATCCCCCAATTAATTATCTTCACAGCTTAATAAACTACAATGGCAATCCGCATTTTCATCACCGGCGGCACTTTTGATAAAGAATACAACGAACTGAACGGGCAGCTTTATTTTAAAGACACCCATATAAATGAGTTGCTGGAAAAGGGACGCTGCAAGGTACCGGTTGAGATCAGGACATTGATGATGATCGATAGCCTGGAGATGACGGACCATGACCGGGAACTGATAGCCCACCAATGTAACCAATGCGAAGAAAATAAGATCATCATCACACATGGCACCGATACGATGAGTGAGACGGCAAAATGGCTGGCTGAAAAAGTAAATGGAAAAACAATTATTCTTACCGGGGCGATGATACCGATCAAGTTCGGTAGCTCGGATGGTTTATTCAACCTTGGCAGCGCATTGGCTTTCGCACAAATATTGACTCCGGGAGTTTATATTGCTATGAATGGCCGTTATTTCACCTGGGACAATGTCCGCAAGAACAAACAATCTGGGATATTTGAAGAGATGAGTTGAAATGCGACAAAGGGGACAAATTAGGAAATAATCAATATTCAACACTCAATATTCAATAAGCAAGTCTGTTCGAAAATACCTTACTCCCCGAGATGACTTGATCATTGAGTGTTGAATATTGATTATTGAATATTTTTTCTTTGAAAGTTCCTTGCTCTAAAAACTATTCTTCTTTAAGCAGCGTATTAATATCTTCTTCCAATCTTTCCATTTCCAACTCAAGGGTCCCGTTGTAAACGCCTCTTATTCTCCGGTGTTTGTCCACAAGAATAAAGTTCTCAGTATGCAAAAACTCGTTGCCTGTTTGGTAATAGCCGATCGTATCACCGGCATAATATTGTTTTTTGGCAAGATCATAGATCTCGTCTTTATCTCCTGTCAGTAAATGCCATTTGCCGCTGATGACTCCTTTATCTTCGGCATATTTTTTTAACACGGATACACTATCCATTTCAGGCGTTACGGAGTGTGAAAGAAAAATCACGTCTTTCTTGTCTTTGAAATATGTCTGCAGCAAAGCAATATTCTTTGTCATTTTCGGGCAGATACTTCCGCATCTTGTAAAAAAGAAATCAGCCACATATATCTTTCCTTCCACTGTTTTTTCTGTTACGGTCTCTCCATTTTGGTTGGTGAATGAAAATGCAGGTACCTGGTGAATGGAAGAATAAGCCGGGTCGTTCTTATTGATCCATTCCGGTGTGAAGTCGGGTTTATTGATAAAGGGAAGTGACAAGGTTTCATCCCTGCTTTTGTTTTTACAAGCAGCCAGGATGAGCAGTATAATAAATATTTTATTTCTTAATAACCGAATCATAAGGATTGTCGCAAATTTTTAACCCGATCAAACCATATTTTTTCCCGTTCCTGACGACATAATTGGCTCTCACCTTGCCATTGTCCCACCATAAACGCTGGCTGCCTTCTTCTTTTCCATTTAAATAATGAAAATCTTTTCCCAATAACCCCGATGAATACCATTCTTTAAATTCTCCTTCATATTCATCATTAACAACCGTAAAGTCAAACTTGGGTTTTCCACCAGGCCACCAGCCTCTATGTGCCCCATCTTTTTTCCCGTTGATATAGGATCTTTCTTCAGCTAACTGTTTACCGGGATACCACTTTAATTGCAAGCCCTCTTCTACGCCGTTAAAATAACCTTTGATAAACGCTGTATCCCCATTTGGATATAATGAGAACTGGTAGCCTGTAAAATATTTACCCTCGTAGAAAATAGTATCCTGGTGTTTCGTGATCCCGCTATCGCCGGCGTTCATATAATTTGTGGGAATTGTTTTTGCAATTTTAGGCTCTGATCTGTTTTCTTTTTCTTCATTTTTACAGGAAGCGATGATCAATAGAAAAGAAAAAATGTATCCCGGAATGATCCGGGATACTGGTGGTGGCTTAAAAACCATCGTAGATGGAAAAAATTTTTTCATTATTGTGTTACGGTACCTGCTGTTCCATAAAACCCGTTACCGTTCAAATAAGGAGCCGCCGTGCTGAAATGATAATGATAAATGCCTGCCGGGTAATCAACAGTAGCATGTGTATGTCCATGATAAACATCTAAACCAACAGGGTCCGTATTATTTTCTTCTTTGGGCCCATATACCGGGAAACCATCCAATAAAAATCCCATCAGCGCCCATTTACTTGCTTTCACAGTAGTTAAATAAATCGGCTCTACATGATAATGATACATACCTGACATTTGCGGATGACCCCACCACTGGTCAAAACTGTTTATTTCCCCCGTTAAAGGAGAACCACCCGCGGCATATTGATTAAAGAAAGGAATGCCATTCAACCCGACACCGATCACTCCCATGGGTGTAGCTGCATGTGTAGCAGCCACAGCAGGATTCACAGGGATCTTAAGCGTTATATTTTGTGTGGCGATCGTATTGGGGTTCTGGGTAAATGTGCCGCCGCCGAATGTAGTGCCGCTAAAATTTTCATGCAAGGGATTAGCAGCAGGATAGTAGGCGCTTTTATGATCCGGTAATGCATTGCATTTGATGGTAACGATCGTACCATCAAAAGTTATACTGGTAGCTCCGTAAATTTTATTGTACACGGCAGGCAGTACCGGGCCGCCTGCAGGATTCACGGTTAATGTGAGACTGCAACTTTTACCGGCGAAGCTGATGGCAAAACTGGCTGTGCCGGAGGAAGTGGGTGTACCGGAAACAAAATAAGACAGATTGCCTGTACCATTAGCTAATGTTCCTGCTTGTAATGTGGCCGTTAACCCGGTAACTCCGGTGGAACTGATAGATGAACCGGCAGCATAGCTAACAGCATTGCCTCCTGAATAAGGAATGGTGGCTGTTGCAGAATAAGCAATATTAATAGTTGCCGCTGCAGAAAATGATCCGCTTGCGCAAGACAGGCTTGTTATGCTGGCGTTGTTATCAGTTGTATTATTTTTTTTGCAGGCGAAAATCGTTGCCAGTATGATCAGTGAGAAAAAAGTTATTCTTTTCATTGGTTTCATTTAGTTCGTTAATTTTTTAATCTTGTGGTGGAGGTGGCGGGCCATCATGAGGCGGACCACCCGGACCTGGCGGTGGACGTGGCGCTCCCATCATCCTGGTCACCTGCTGAATGATCTCATCAAATTTTTTTTGTTGTTCTGCTGTGCATAGTGCCCTTACTTTTTGAAAATGTTCAAGAGTAAGCAGGTCCAGTTCCTCTGTATATGTACTTATATTTTTAGCAGCAGAGAGTTTTAAGCTATCAGTAACGTTCGGCTGTTTTAACAGATCAAAAAAAGATTCCTTGGCTCCTTTTATTTTTTCACGAAGCTGGTCTGCGGCTCTGCGGTGTTCTTTTCTCAATACATCGAATTGTTCCTGTTGTTTTGCATCCAGTTTTAATTCTTTGACTAAAAATTCCTGTGGCGTTCCTTTGGGAGTTGGTGGCTTTTTATCACGGCTTAACCAGAACATGGCAATGCTGGCCGCATTGGCCACCAGCAATAAGATCACCAGCCAGGTCAATAATTTATTTTTAGCAACGGTATTCATAACGATCCAATCAATAAGATGAAACAATGGTTTGGTCATATGCTTCGGCAAAACTTTGCAGGGTGGATGATGTTGTCTTTTGTGTTTTACCCGCTTTAAATTTCTGTGATAACATAAATCCGTTTACTGCTAAAAGCAATACGAGGGAACCAATTACCCAGGCTGGCTTCAGCGGAAAGTTCCAGCCCTGCTGTGCTTTGTCCATCCTTGCTTTCAGTCTTGTGTAAAAAAATTCATCGGTACCAGTTTCCTGCATTCCCTGCAGGCTTTGCAGGTGTTCGTCAACCAATGGAGTAGAATTTTTTTTCATTTTATTGATTTGTAATAATGTTCTAATTGTTTTTGCAGGTTCATTTTGGCCCTGCTGATCAATGATTCAACGGCTTTGATATTTTGTTGCATGATCTCACAAGCTTCTTCATAATTCATGCCCTGCACTTTTATCAGTGTAAAAGCCAGTTTTTGTTTTTCCGGCAGCGATTCAATGGCTTTGAATAAGACAGCCGCTTTTTCTTTATTCTCCGCCACGATCCCCGGATGCTGGAATGATGCATCGGAACTTTTCTTTTCATCCGGCATCCACCATGGTAATATTTGATGAAGCCGTTGTCTTGTTTTTCTTCTTCGGGTCTTATCCAGTGCTTTGTGAACAGCTATCCGGTAGATCCAGGTGGACAGGGATGATTCTTCTTTAAAAGACCTGATCGATTCAAAGACCTTGATGAATGTTTCCTGGGCCGCATCTTCCGCTTCTTTCGTGTCCTGTAAAATATTCAGTACGGTATGAAATACCCGGTTGCGGTAGTTTTCTACCAGCCACCGGAAAGCAGGCTCGTTTCCCTGCCGGAGTTGTTCTATCAGCTCCTTTTCATTCAAATTGATCTCCATATTGACGCATCAAGCTAATTAAATCCTTCTTAAATGGCCGAACTGCCTGAAATTTTGCTTTTCCAGGTCAATCTCTTGGGTCTTGTTTGCCCCTGCAACATATGGCCTTTATTCAGCAATGCATTTGAGCTCATTAACATTTTGCATCTTTGGCAATTATTATATTGTATGGATAATAGTTTTTTTGCATACCTGCAACAGTTGGAGCTACTGGCTTTTTTTTCAGGCTATCCTTTGATCTGCGCTGCTACTCTTTTTATTGCCGGAAATCAGCAGCCGAAAACGGGTATAAAAGGTAAACTCATTACCTTATTGCCTCTTGCTTATGCATTGGTTGGTACTTTATACATTGGCTTTCAACTAAGAAATTTATACCCTGATTATTCTTTTGAAAATATAAAAGCTACGATACAACAGCCATGGTTAATGCTTTGGGGGCTTCTTTCGATCCTTTTCTGGATACCGGCATTTAGAAAAAAAATAATTTATAGTTTGATACATAGTCTTGTTTTTTTCTTCTTTTTGGTAAAAGACCTCGTCTTACAAATATCTGTATCTTCTTCGGATAAGAATATTGTAAGAAACGATATGAAACTATATACCGATAGCCTTCTCTTAAACCTGGGAGCCCTTATACTGGTAACATTAATTTCCTTGCTGATCAACCGTCTCAAAAAACAAAAACGTTCTTCACATCTCTGAAAAGAAACAAACCTTACAGGATCAGTGGCCTCATATACGTGAATGTTATAACATATTTCTAAAATCCTGTAACACACAGGAGAGAGGAGGTCAATAGCTTTACTGATATATCTCATTCCTTTTTTTGACAGAAGTCATAAGACCGTCATGCCCACAGAAATAGCTTTACATCGTTAATTTTTACTATTAATTATTCACTTTAAAATACATTTTATGAAGCTGCTTAGTAACAAAACATTGATGATCCTGCTCATTTTGATCAGCGGGTACGGGTATATTATTAGTTGCACCCGGGACAATGACAGGCTAGTGCCCGTTCAGTTAACCCAACCATTTACTCCCAATAGAGGTACCAATATTCATCTTCCGGGGACGATGACAGTCGGAGACCCCGCCCAATGGAAATTGGATAAAGCTCACTCCAATGTGCTTTGGTCAACAAATTATGTTGGAACAGCCGGCTTGCTTACCGGTCGTTTTAACCAGTTTGGAATGCATGATGTGACAACTGCTGAAATGACAAATTATGTCACTGCTGGTCAACCCCTTTTAGACAATTCATGGGCATTTAATGAGGCAAATCCGGCACAGACCTTTTTTAGCGGTTATGTGCAGATGAATCAATCCAATACCGGCGAACCGGGAAGAGATGCAGGTTGTAATGTTTCCGGTTTGGGAACTACTGCTATTATTCCAGGTACACAAAACCTGACTGTTACCAATCTTGCTAAAATAAAATCCACAAAAATTGAATTGGATCCAAACAGTAACGGTTATATCGTAACACTGGACCTGACCTGGCAGGGTAAACTAGCAGCTCCGCTTACCAAATCTATTACAGGTAAACTTAGTTATGTTCCCATGACCACTATTGCAACAGCTACTCCTTATAAAGTATTCGGGCTGCAGTTAAAATTCCAGTTCAATTGCCGTGATTATGGTATTGTAAGCACCAGCATTGCTGATAAGATCGATATTGAATGCAATATGAACTTCAATAATAAATAATCATTCAAAAAATACAAATATGAAACGTCTATTAATAATATATACCGGTTTGTTACTCTCCCTTGGAATCGGCTTGTCCGGTTGTTATAAGGATGTCATCAAACCAGATCTGCCCGTAGATCCGAATGCGCCACCCAAACAAGTAAGTTTTAGTAATGAATTAAAGCCTTTGTTTGCTGCAAAATGTACGGATGCCGGTTGTCATGTATCAGGGAGCCACAAACCATATATGACTGCAGATGTATCCTATGAGCAAATTGTAAATGGTGGTTTTGTAAATCTTCTTGTACCTAACCAGAGCAGAATATATGTAATGATAAATGGAGAAATGCAACAATATATTCCCTCCGCTATTGACAGGCAAAAAGTGTATGACTGGATAAGAAATGGTGCCCCGAATAATTAACTGACTTTAAAAATCAAATCAAATGAAACTTAAAATATATAGAAAAACAAAAAGTTGGTTGAGGGCGGCATCCATACTACCTGTGTGTATGCTGCTGCTGAACACCGTTTTGCTGGGACAGGATGACAGCACTGCAGTAACTGAAAAATCAGCACCCGCCAAGACCAAACCTGTAAAGAATACATTTCAAAGTATCTGGATCAGCGATAACCAAACCGTCATGGTTCCTGTGAAGAAAACATTAGAAATGGATATCATGCACCGCTTTGGAACCTGGAACAAAGGTTATGAAGATTTTTGGGGCTTTTTTGCACCTTCCAATATCAGGATTGGTATAAATTATGTTCCGATTAATAAATTGAATGTTGGCATTGGATTTACAAAGACAACGGCAGCTATAATACCCCAGGCGGGCATATCTTCTGTTTCGGGTCCGTTGTGGGATGGGAATTTGAAATATTCTATTATAACTCAAACAAAAGGCAAATATCCCGTTAGCGTTAGTTATTATGTAAATGCATCCTATAACACGAAGAAAGACCTGAATAAGGAAATTTACAGGTATTGGAGTGACCGGATCTCTTATTTCCATCAAATACTGATAGCCCGGAAAGTCACTGATAAATTGTCTGTCCAGGTAGCGCCGAGTCTTTCCCATCATAATGCAGTAAATGGTTATTACACCAAGCTAAATGATTCCACCCTGCAGATCAATCGTTCGATGGAATTCGAACATTTTGCTGTTGCATTTTCCGCCAGGTATAAATTAACTGAAGTAACTTCTGTGATGGTCAACTATGATCAACCTATTACCAAACATGCCACGAAAAACCCCAATCCGAGCCTTTCATTCGGAGTAGAAATGAATACCAGCAGCCACTCCTTCCAGTTATTTTTTACCAATTTCTATTACCTGAACCCCGCAGCAAATAATATGTATAATAGTAATAATCCGTTTACACATACGGATAAATCGATAACAGATGACCCTGCCACAGCTATTAACGAAAGCAAAGTAAAAGGAGGCAGGTTCCTGATCGGATTTAATATTACCCGTTTGTGGAATTATTAAACAAGATATTTATAAGGTTAATACAATTAGTTACTAAGGCTGAAGAATAATAGACCCCTGTTGAATGTCAACGTGGGGTTTATTAATTTTACCAACAAACGGGTAAATTAATTTATCAGTTCTTCCCCTGTTCCGTTTTTTATGCTGCGATCGAAATCAAATAATAACCCCGGGATCCGAATTATTACCATGTTCATGATCGCTGTATGGTCATTGAGCTGCTCCGATACGGCAACCTCAACAAAAAGAGACAAGGAACAAAAACGATCAGATACAATTCCTGTTAGTTATAAAAAACCTCCTTCCAGCTTTGGGGATACGCTGATCATTACCGGGGAATCTGTTGTTTTCTATAATCCCGATTCATTACAAAGGGAAAAAATAAAAGAAATAACCCGGAAAAATGTATATGAAAGTAACGAGCATGATTGTTTTTACCTGATGCGCAATGCCCGGGTCGTATTGAAAAAGTACTGGCGGCAGATCCATATCATTGAAACTTCGAAAAACAGGTATCTTCTTTTTGTAAAAGCTGATAAAACCAGAACCTGTATAGACCTTAACAGTAAAGGTGATATGTGCGGAATATTTTTATTCGATGGAAAAAAAGAACCTGAACTCGCTGACATGATGAATATAGAAACCGTCCTTGGGTTTTACTTCGCTAAATAAGGTCCTGCAACCTGTGAATCTTGTAACATATTTCCATAATTATATAACAACAGGTTTCTGCCGGATTGATAGCTTTATTTCCTTTAAGCTGTTAATGATATCTCTCATTATCTGTTTTGAGCAAAGTCATGGGGCCGCCAAATTTCCCTCTATAATTTGCAGTTTGAAACAATGATTATGAACCAGCTAAAAAACTAATAAGATCATGAAAAAAATTCTTTTTTTACTTTCTGTAGCTATGGGGCTGACCGCTTTCAGTTTTACTGTAATAAACAACCAGCAGAAAAAACCCTGGCCGGTCCCCGACAATTTTAAAACAATGAAAAACCCCGTTGCTTCCAACGCAGCATCAATTGCGGAGGGAAAAACGTTATATGGAACACATTGCAAATCCTGCCATGGTGCAAAAGGCAAGGGAGACGGCACAAAAGCGGCGACCCTTAAAACAGAACCCGGCGATTTTTCAAAAGCCGATTTTCAGTCGCAAACAGATGGCGCCCTTTTTTATAAAACATCTGAAGGCCGCGACGATATGCCAGGTTTTAAAAAGAAAGTACCTGATGCTGATGAAAGGTGGAGTATTGTGAATTACCTCCGCACACTTAAGTAATCCTGTCCTTGATCAGTAGTGTGTCGCTTATTACAACCACCGCCCCCTAAAACGAGCCGGTGGTTTTTTTGATCCCGTACCCATAGATACAAGAAACTTGCTTGACAATAATCATACAAACAGGTGACTAAAATAATAATGCCGGCAGTTTGGCCGCATTAATTTACACACCTGGAAATTTTTTAAACCTAACAGTATGGAACAAAAACCTGAAACATCTTCCCGCAAAAAATTCGTGGTATGGGGTCTTGGAATATTATCTGCAGTCACTGCTTTTAAATATATAACCCCGGCAAAGAAAAAAAAGGAAACAGTGAAAATGCTGACACAGGATGGTAAACTTGTCGAAGTAGATAAAGAATTGCTGGCCCCCGGTAAAAAAATTACGGATGAACAACTTAAGAGCTGGGTCAATAAAAAATCAATTTATCAATGCAATAACAAAAGTTCAATATGAAGGATAAAGACACATCACGACGGGATTTTTTGGTAACAGGTGTCCTTGCCGGCCTGGCAATGGGTTGCAATTCCAAAAAAAATCCTTTTGATAATTATGCAGGTACTGATGTAAAACCAACGGGCGAAACCATAAAGTTGTTATCGGTAGATGGTGAGATCATCGAAATGGATAAAGCATTTTTAAAACCCGTTCCGGATCTTCCGCCCGTATCAAACAGTGAAGCAAGAAAAGGGATGCCGGGTAAAAAATTTGTGATGGTCATTGACCTGTCCCGTTGTAAAAATGTGAGGGCTTGTCAAACTGCCTGCAATCACATGCACCAGGTGCACCCGGGGCAAAACTGGATCAAGGTCCTTGAAATGAAAGATGCAGACCATACGGCTCCATATTGGGAACCCACCACCTGCATGCATTGCGATGAACCTCCTTGTGTAAAGGTTTGCCCGGTGGATGCAACATTTAAAAGACAGGATGGAATTGTTTTGATAGACAGCGACCGTTGTATCGGTTGTCGTTTTTGTATGGCTGCCTGTCCTTATTCTACCCGGGTTTTTAATTGGGGAGAACCCATTCTTACGGAAGAAGTAGCCAATCAACATTATTCCTGTGAAAGCAGTATGCCACAGAAAAAAGGAACGGTTGGAAAATGTGATTTCTGTCCCGATATGACAAGAAAAGGAGAACTGCCGCATTGCGTATCGGCTTGTCCCAATGGTGTTTTCATGTTTGGTGATGAGAATGAGGATTCAGTTACCAATGGTGCAGAAACTTTCCGCTTTAGCGATCTCATAAAAGAGAAAGCCGGTTATCGTTTGATGGAAGACCTCGGTACAAAACCAAGAGTTTATTATTTACCACCTGTCAACCGCAATTTCCCTTTTGAATCAGGACTGGAAAATCAAGATGCTGATGACAAAATGAAACACACAAAATAAATGAACGTGGAAAATTCAATCTTAATAACAAGCGAAGAGAAAACGATCCGGGACCTGCTTCCGCAAAAATTCGGAAGACGGGGTATGATCTGGACCGGCACACTGATATTAATATGTATGATAGGAGCATATGCTTATTACCGCCAGTTGAAATATGGATTGGTGGTAACACATATGCGGGACTATGTTTCCTGGGGTATCTATATTTCCAACTTTGTTTTTTTTGTAGCTATCAGCCTGGTGGGTTCGCTGATCACTGCTATTTTCCGGTTGGCAAAAGTGCCGTGGCGCACACCACTGACAAGGATATCGGAGATCATCGCTGTATCCGCCATCACTTTCGCTTCGCTGATCATTATAGTTGATATGGGACGTCCTGAAAGGCTCGTCAATCTTTTTACACATGGCCGTTTACAATCTCCCATCATGTGGGATGTGATCGTGATCGGCACTTATTTCTGTATCAGTCTTTTTTTGTTATACATCACATTGCTGCCGGATATCAGGATCATGATCAAAGCAAAAGCGATACTGGGTAAACCTTTTTCCAAACTATACCGCTGGCTGGGGTCATTCTGGAAAGGAACTGATGCACAGGAAAAGATCAGGGACAGGGTTATAACGATCCTTTGCATTGTAATTATCCCGGTGGCCTTTTGTATTCACACGGTCACTTCCTGGTTATTTGCCACCACCTACCGGCCCGGGTGGGACAGCACCAACTTCGGCGCTTATTTTATATCCGGGGCTTTTTTAGTGGGAGCAGGTGCTGTTGTGGTTGCGATGTATGTATTTCGTCGTGTCTATCGCCTGGAAAAATATATTACAGAAAAACATTTTGAAAAAATGGGGAGGGTCGTTGTGTTACTGTCTCTCTTGTATTTATATTTTAATGTAAACGAATACCTGGTTCCTGCATTTAAAATGAAAAAACCGGAAGCTGCACATTTGAACCAGTTGTTTGCGGGAGAATATGCATTACTATTCTGGTTTGCCATCTCGATAGGTATGATCATCCCGATCATTATCATGTTGTTTAAGAAAGGAAGACGACCCTTACCTATGTTTATCGCCGCGGTAATGGTAGTAGTGGGTGCCTGGTTCAAACGTTACCTGATCGTAACACCAACCTTGCTGCATCCCTTCCTTCCTATGCAAAATGTTCCGGAAAGCTACCATCATTATTTCCCCAGTTGGGAAGAGTGGGCCATTGCAATGGGATCGTTAGCAGGAGCCCTGCTGATCATTACTTTTTTTGCAAGAGTATTCCCTGTCATATCCATTTATAAAACATTAACTGATGAAAAGGAAGAACAACCTAAAGATTAGTATCCTGCTGCTGGCTGCTTTTTTTGCCGGGGTGACCAATGTATTGGCACAGGATTCCACCAAAAAAGAACTGGTCGTTAATGTTGGTTATTATATGACCAATAACAAAATGGTTTACTTGATGGTTAATACAAAAACCAAGGTTGATAAAAAATTTCAGCCGGTTAAAAACTCGATCATTGATCTGTATTTAGACAGCGTTGCTGAAAATAAGCTGGTCGCTAAAGTAACTACGGATGATGCAGGTAAGGCAAAGGCGGTTCTTCCTCCCGGTTTAAAAACAGCCTGGGAATCTTCCGCCGATCATAAGTTCCTGGCTATTGCTGAAGCCAGTAAGGATTTTGATAAAACAGAAGGCGAAGCCACTGTAACAAAAACAAAACTATCGATTGATACTGTCTCCGATGCTGAAACAAGAAGTATAATCGTAACCGTATTGGCATTGAAAGGAACTGAATGGTTCCCTGCCAAAGATGTTGAAATGAAAGTTGGTATCAGCAGGATGGGCGGCATTCTTTCTGCCGGTGACGATCCAACCTATACTACCGATTCATCAGGCAGTGTAACGGTAGAATTAAAAAAAGACAGCCTGCCGGGTGATGAAAAAGGAAATATTGTGCTGGCGGCTAAAGTAGAAGAAAATGATATCTATGGAAACCTGTTGCTCGAAAAAACAGTTCCATGGGGTGTTGCCTTTAAACCCGATAATAATTTCTTTAACCAGCGAACATTGTGGACCACCAGGAACAGAACGCCGGTCTGGTTACTATTTATGGCTTATTCCATCCTGCTTGGCGTATGGGGAACTATTCTTTACCTCGTAAGACAACTGTTTATAATAAAAAAATTATCCAAAGGAATTTCTGAATCATCATAGACCGTTAATTAATAAAAAGCTATTACAGCTGGCTGGCAAAAAAATTGCATCTTTGTTTATACACTTGCAATTATGCCTGCTCCCCGCAAAGCTGCCGTTGGTTTTATCTTTATCACACTCCTGATCGATGTAATGGGCTGGGGATTGATCATCCCGGTAATGCCTAAACTGGTATCCGAGCTAAAAGGCATTTCTATTAATGCAGCAAGTCCCTATGGAGCCTGGTTATTATTTGCGTATGCGGCCACTCAATTCCTTTGTTCTCCTGTTATTGGAAACCTGAGTGACAGGTTCGGCAGAAGACCTGTGCTATTAAGTTCATTAACCGGTTTTGGCATTGATTATATTTTTATGGCATTGGCCCCTACCTACGGTTGGTTGTTTGTAGGCCGCATTATTGCCGGGATCACCGGCGCCAGTTTTACTACCGGCGCTGCATATATAGCCGATGTAAGTACACCCGAGACCCGGGCAAAAAATTTCGGAATGATCGGTGCTGCTTTCGGGTTAGGATTCATAATTGGTCCGGCCCTCGGTGGCCTTCTGGCAGGCTGGGGAGTAAGAGCTCCTTTTTATGCTGCTGCAGGTCTTTGTTTGCTGAATGCATTGTATGGTTACTTTGTTTTACCGGAATCGTTGGATAAAGAACACCGCCGCCCGTTTGAGTGGAAGAAAGCAAACCCTTTTGGTTCATTAAAATTTTTAAGTACCCACTCTTCCATTGCCGGGCTTGCCCTTTGTTATTTTTTAATTTATCTCGCAGCAATGGCTGTCCAGGGTAACTGGAATTATTTTACGATGTATCGTTTTCACTGGACTGAAAAACTGGTGGGTTATTCTTTAGCAATGGTTGGTTTGCTGGTTGGTCTTGTCCAGGCTGTGCTTACAAGAAAAATTAATCCATGGTTGGGTAATGAAAAAAGTATTTACATAGGATTGTTTTTGTACAGCCTTGGCCTCGCGTTGTTCGCTTTTGCCACCGAAAGCTGGATGATGTTTGCT